>NZ_VVIN01000058.1:0-22789 GCF_008711145.1 Arenibacter lacus | reverse complement strand
GATCTGTTTGGTGGTTTAGTGTTTTAGTTACATCAAATGAACTGGGGAATTAGATACTACTTGTAATATATGCTTAAATGCTTTTGTCACCTACCTTTATTCGATAAGAGGTAAATAAAAAAGCATCGGCTTTTAAAAATGTATGGAAGTATGCTATTGGCGTACGGTCACCTTGGTCCTCATCCTGTTTGATTCTGTAGTTCTGTAACTGCCTTGATAATGTTATAGGTTGGAAGCTAGGGTGTTAAACTTACTTTTTCTATGATTGTCAAGTTGGTTATAGAGCATGGGTGGGTTTGTACTCGTAATTGATGGTCTTAATTTTCTAAATACTGATTTAAAGTAGCTCTATTCTCCATTATAACTTCATATAACTTTCCTATGTTTAGTGTTCCGTTCGACTCTTTTACGAGTGGCTTTAGATTGTTGAGTTCTGGGAAATTTGGGTTGTCGAAGTAATTGTAAAACTCGAATAACATATTCACATCGGTATATAAAAAGACCTGTTTTGTTTTTTCAATTTCGTTATTAGTATCGGTGTTTTCCCTCCACGTATCCTTTTCCTTTGTTAAGTTTACTATTTTTATATCCGATGATTTATTATCTTTTCTGGTTTTGTATTTTATGAAACAATGTCGCTCTCTATTTATATCTACCATCAATTTAGAATGTAGAACGACTTCAAAAACTACAGAATCCTTCTTGTTTTCTGATAATTCCAAGGAATATTTATTAGAAAGAATACCTTCAGGAGTATTTATATTATACTTTCTTATCATTAACGAATCTTCATATTTGGCATTTACACGGTAGTCGTAGATGTTGGAATAGGTGTACTCCTTGTTGAACGAAATTTTAGATTTTTCCCCTTTAAAGCTATTGTAATCTAATTGGGACAAGAGGCAGTTTGAGGAGGCGAGTAGGAGAATTAAAAGAATGTTTTTCATGATATTTAATTATTATAAAGTGGTTACCAAGTTTTGGGATCTTTGTACAGTTCAATCTTTCTTTGATCTATTTCTGGAATATACCAGCTGTCAAATTCTTCTTCCAATAAGGCTAAGTCCAAGCCAGAGTCAGTTGTTACACGTTCAGTTATGGCAATTATATTTGGATCGTCAGAATTTTGTAATACTATTCCCCTAAGTACTTCCGATTTCATCCGCATGACTATTATGGATAAAGTGGATAATGAGGGATGTGATGTTTTTTGCCACCTCCCATTTTCGAATTGCAAAACTGCAACTCCAGACATAACCTGAACATCTTCGAAATGGGTGAAAAACTTTATTATTACAGTAGGTAATTCGCCAACATTGAAGGTAAGCTTATGGGCTAATTCGAAATAATTCTTGTCCTTATCCATAGTCTTTACTCTGTCGAAATGGCTATTCTCTTGTTGAGTTGCATTCTCAGCACCGCCCAGGGTGTTATAATTAACCCATTCTTGATTAGTGGCTGAAATTATGGATTCCATTAGTTGCTCTGGAAATTCATTGGACGCCTCCTCCTGACTTGTATAAATTGCCTTTGCAAAAGTATTTGAAGGATACTCATAAAAGGAAATTTCAGATTCTTCGGGGTAGGATAAAATAAGATTTGAATCTTGATCTTGAGCATTGATAATGGATACAACAATTAATGAGATCAATAGAAATAGGTTTAGTTTAGTCATTTTTTAATGGTTTTTTATTTTAAAATTGATGTTTCAACGGACTACCTAATGGAATCTTTTCGGTAACTGTTATTTTCTTACTCCAATCTATTAGTTCAAACTTTAAAACACCTTTGGTTTTTATTTTGATTTCTCCAGTAAGTACTACAGGGGGTATATAGAATTCAGCTGTTAGTAATTTAGAAGTGAAATTGTATTTACCTGAGCCAGCAAGGCACCCAACCCCATTAAAGTTGACACTAAAATCTACTTGATCTTTCGCAACTAGAAGTTCGGCTGTAACTCCAGCCGTTATACAGCCTGAAGCTATTAACATTAGATAGTTTTCATCATTTTGGAACACACTGGTTTCTATATATTTTTTTCTTTGTACCCCACCTTGTACAGAGATGTTTAAACCAGCCTGGATATAAGGTCCAATATCCACAATACCGGATCGATTTAGTGGAACCAATGCTGGAATAGGAAAGATAATTTTGGGAGATGAGATTGTTATTCCACCGCTCGCATACTCTTTTTGTTCTAGATAATATAACCTGGAGGCATTATCTTCCTTTTTAACTTCACTACCTTCAACTTTAATTTCATCCAACTTTATCGTGACCTGATCCGATGGAAGAATATTATTTAAGCTTTCTACACCTTCATTAATATCCTCGAGACTTTTATTAAGGACTTCACGAACTACTGGGGGCATATTACTCCAAGAGGTTTCAGTCCCATCGAACCAGACTACATCAATATTTTTGTTTAACTTATTAGGATTACCAGCTTCTACCTTTACGGAATATGTAGTATTTTGCTCAGTAAGATTTAAATGAATATTCTTTCTACCGTAGTTTTTGCCTAAATTATACTGAGTATCTGGCATCTCATAATACCACCTGATACCATTATGCGAAATGTCTCCCTGGGATAAGTTAGGGCTTACGTGCACACTAAAGTCGACCTTACGTTTTGCTTTATTTATGGAAGTTGACGATTTCTTCAAATACAGTTTTTGGCCACTTTTGGCGATTCTTGAAGGGCTATCCTCTGGTTTTGCATATATATTTACTAAATCAAAATCCTTAAGCTTTCTATGTAAGGTTACTTTTATTCTTTTATCATTATAATTAGCTACCAAATCCAATACGTATACCTTTTTCATGTCAATTCCGAGATTGTCATATATAGGTTCATTGGTGATATATTCAGGAGTATAATCAGTACCTGATTTTAAGATTTGCCATTTTAAGGTCGCATCTTCTGGATGGTTCTTCAGTAAGAATGCATAATGGGAATTAGTCTTATCATATATAACTTCAATAACTTCATTATTGCTGTATTCCGTTCCATTAAATACTATCACCGCTTCCTTTTCTGTATTGCTGGTATCCTCAGCATGAGGTCCAGTATTGAGATTACTTTCATTTAAGGTGTTGTTATCAGTTTGTGGACTTTCGGAGGTATGACTAGCAGTATCATTATTGCTTTCTACTAAATTATTATCAACATAAGAACTAATTTCATTGTTAGTAGGAATCTCGGTAACATCGGATATAGGTTCTGGTTCTGGGGCATTTTCTTCCTGTTCGTCATCACGATTAAATACATCTTTTAAAATATCGGCAGTGCTCTCCCCTAAATCGGTTACCGCATCGTAGGCAGCGCTTACTATGTCAATAGCCACATCTACATCCAGGATATTCTTCATATCTGCGTCGTACTTGGTGACCACCATACCCTCAGCCAGTTGGTTATCGGTGTTGATTAGTACATTAGTAAACTCTACTGCTACCTTTATACTGTTAAGGTAGGGAATGGTGACATAGCCCTTTCCCGAGAAGCGGCCGTTTCCACCATTCACTTCGGTCAGGGTAATGGGGAAATCTCCTGCTGTGAACTGCTCTCCAGAAGTGATATTGGGTAGGGGCTCCTTATTGTCCAAGCTTAAATTGGGTATAATACCGCATTCATACAGGCTGGTCTGGTTGTCTACAATAAAGGTAGTAAACTGTTTAGCCATGCTCCAATCGCTACCAGTAACCGCGCATTTTTTCTGTAATTGATATTCGTAGGTAGTTCCTGCCTTTAGATCCCAGAGGGTGAGCTGGTTTGTGGTGGTCTTGCTGAAAAACCAAACATTGGAATGCCCTTTTTGACGGTAGCGCACGGTGTATTCTGGGACATCGGTGGAAAGGTCTTCCCAAAAAATATTGGCATTGGTACTGCCCTTTACCTCATGATTTAATCCTAGCGGTTGCTCGCAGTTTCCTGCATATGAAAAGGAGAAGATCTCACTCTGCCCTTGGTTCTTAAACAGTCCGATCTCCTCGGCACCTTGTTTCGCCATGGCACGTACCCGCCAGGCGTACCTTTTTCCAGATAGCAACAGTGGATCTGACGGCCCGTAAACATAGGTGGTGCCGGTGGTTGTAGTCTGGAATACAGGGGGAGAACTAAAAAAAGCAGCTTGCGGATCTATTACATTGTCCCAGATCTCTACCAAGGTGAGTTCGTATTCTACACTGGTAACATTGATGCTTCTGGGGGTCCATTGGAAAATAATGTTCTGTGGATTGGTCTCTGCCACGTTGGTTCTGTTTCCTGGGGAAATTAGAAAGGGAGGATCGTTCTGGAAGATAACACTGACAGCACAGCTTTTTTGTGAGAGTCGGTTTCCCGTAAGCATATCGTAGACCTCAAAGCAGAATTGATAGACTCCTTCTGGGATGGCGCTACCGTATACGTTGGGCGAAATACCCGTAATATTCTCAAATTTAAAATAGGCCGCTAAATCTGTATTGGTGAGCACCAAAGGAACTCCCCCTTCCAAAAACAGGGGGCGAGCCCCAACCACCATATCGTTGCTTCGGAAAGTTATCCCATTTCCTTCAAAGTAAGTTTTTAATCGTACTTCGCGATTGGCAATTTGAAAATCGTTTAGAATGAGCAGTACTTTAAGGGGACTGTTCACTGTACCAGCATCTGCATATTCGGAGAAATAGATTGGAGGGGGAGGGGTGGCCTGTGGCACAATCTGTACTGGAAATGATTGCGCATTTGCCAAGACACAGGAGAAAAAGAATAGTAGACTAGAGAATAAACTCCTTTTAATGAGGCTATTCCATACAAGCAATCTACATTGTTTATTGTTACCGGAACAGGTATAATTGCTAGGAACGGAACTCTCAAAATCCGACCTTGTTGCTGGATAGTTATTTGCAAACCTATCTTCCTTAATGGAAACAAGTCCTTTAAAGAAGTTGGCTACCGAAACAAAATAGTATAATGCTGTCTTCATGTCTATTGATTTTATTTTAAAATCACCTTCCGCAAGGAATTGCCAAATGGAGTCTCCAAGACCACTGCGTACACACCTACCGGCAAACCGGAAATGTCAAGTGGAATTCTATAAGTGGCGCTGCCCCTTTCTTTTTCAGATGCCATTAATGCATTATTGGCAAAGTTGAATACTTTAATGCTGATGCTACCTCTTTGAGAAAGTTTTATATCTGCCGTGAACTTTCCGCTGGTAGGATTAGGATAGATTATGAAATCTTCCAATTGTTTTCTTGGATCCAATTCTCCCTTGTTATCATTATTTTCGTTGGCAACCACAAGGACTTTTTTGGTCTGTTGTGCCATACAGTCTCCAATTTGAGTAATAATCCCAATTTCATACTCGCCGGGCTCATTGAATATGAGTTTTGCTTCATCGGTATCTTCTTTGACAATTATCGCTTCTTTTGGTAGTATCCACTTTTGGGACTCCGGAAGGGGAAAGCTTATATCCACAGCAATAAGGGGCTCGCCCACAAATACCTGACTAGACATGGCAAATTCGGCACTGATCTTATCATCGTTTACTACCACTAAAACACTTCCAGTTGTACTACAACCGTTCTGGGTGGAAATTGTAACCGTGTAGGTGCCCCCTTCTTTTATAATTGCATTTGGACTGGTACTAGTAAATCCAGTGTCTGAGGTCCATGAGTATTTGGCATTGCCATCTTCTATGGATGCATCTAGGACCAATTCTTGCCCACTACACAAGGTTTTAGTTTCACCTAAATCTACTTCCAATGCTAAAGGTTCTTCTAGTACATAGGATCTGGTGAGAGGTCCGTTCTCGAAACCAGTAATGGTAACTGAGTAATTACCAGATTGTAGGTTGCTAATAGCTTTAGTGGTCGCTCCAGTATTCCACAGATAAGTATAATCCCCATCTCCTTGGTTAACCAAAAGCGAGATGCTTCCATCAGAATTGCCCGAACAACTGGGGTGAACAATAGTATCTTCTACAATATCAGGCTGGACAACCTCATAAATTTCTGTGATGCTACAACCATTTATATCTTTGATGGAAACTTGATATAGGTCTGATGAAAGATTGGAAATTGATTCTTGGCCCTCTAGGGTTTCATTATTTGATAATTTTGTCCAAGTAATGTCGTAGGGCGATGATCCACCTGTGATATTCAGAGTTATGGAACCATCGTTGGCCAAGTATGCAGAAGCATTGGAAATAGAGACATTGGTAACCTGAAGGCTGTTAGGAGCATTCTGGACAATGGCTGTTATCTCGGTAAAACAAGCATTAGCATCCATAATCTCCAATGTATATTCCCCTGCAGGTACTTGGTCTAGATTTTGATTAATGCTGCCATTACTCCATATGTAGGAATAGGGGGCCGTACCTCCTGAGACGGATATATTAACAGCACCAGTCGCTTCATCGCCACATAAAATATCGGTTACCGCATCTACCTGTACTGTTAAGGCATCGGGTTGAGCGATGGTAAGCGGACTTGTGTTTACAGTGGTATTATTGGCATCGGTGACCTGTAAAAAATAGGTTCCCGCGAATAAACCTCCAAGAATTTCAGTATCCCCTGATACGATAACGTTATTACCATTAATTATTTCAAACCATTTGTAAGTATAAGGTTTTGTACCATCTTGGATATGAGCTGTGATTTCAGCAAAATTATCACCATTACATTCTAAGAAATCGGTTTGAGTAATGGTAGCAGAGAGAGGATTGGGGTCGCTTAGGGTGAAATTGGCAACCGATGAGCAATTTTCCGGGGTTGTAATGGTTACTTGATAGTTCCCTGCTACTAGACCGGTTATATCTTTGGAAGTATCTCCATCAATACCAGGTCCTGACCACTCGTAGCTGTAGTCAGATGTATGTTCATTGAATGATAAAGTAATAGAGCCATCGGCACCACCGGGCGAAGATGGGTTAGTCAGAATCGTATTAGCATGATCTATTATGGGAGCTCCGGCTTGGGTTACCTCTACTGTTTCACTATACTCGCAGCCTTGGGCATCCCGTATCGTAACGATATAGGTCCTAGGGGAAAGAAAGTGGAATACGGGCTCTGATTGGTAGTTGTCGAAGGCATCATTAATATGGTATTCATAGGGCGATCCAGTGGAGAAGGGGGTTCCTCCCGAAACCTCACTTATGCTAATGGTTCCTGAATTCGGATTTCCACAACTGGATTCCGTAGTCGTAATAATAGCGGCAAAAGGAGCTGCTTCTGCAATGATCAGGTCTTGGTCGCTATGTACTTCATTGCCACTGGCATCTTCTATAATATTAAGGGCGTAGGTGCCGGGGGCCAATCCTTCAACTGATGAGTTTCCGTCCAAAGTAGTAGTAGTTGCTACCACCGTTCCTGTAGGGGAACTATTTTTTAAAATCCAATTAAAAGTGAGCTGTCCCGACCCTTGTACTGATGCCGATAAGGATCCATTATTTAGGTTGTTACAAGCGTCGGTACTTGTGAAACTAAGAATTTTTAAGGGACCTGGTTCTGTAATGTTAATACTTATGAAATTATCACAACCATTGGCGTCTGTCACAGTAGCTATGTAATCTCCAGCTTCTAATCCACTAATGAAATAAGGAGTTGAGGGATCGGGGGCTTCAAAAGATATTCCATCCTTCTCCCAAGAAATATTATAATGGTCATTAGGAGCAGAAAATGGAGTTCCTCCTGTAATATCCAGATTAATTGACCCTTGACTTCCACTATGGGTAGTGGCATCTGTTTTAGAGATGGTTACCTCTAGTGGTGGAGCCTCTTCCACAATGATGTTTTCAAGGGTCTCGGATTCGCATCCGTTTTCGTTACGGATAGTAACCCTGTATTTTCCCGGAGCAAGGTTGGTGATACTATTATCTATTAACGGACTCCAATCTGTTTCACTTGGGAAGAACTCTAAGGAGTATTCAAAAGAATTACCACCAGAGATGGTTAGGTCTATGCTACCATCAGTAGCGTTCTCACATTGTGTGGCATTTGGAGTGGCGTTTGTGATGATTACTGTTTTGGGGTTGTCAATTTGAACAGAGACATTAGTTGTATAAGCCTCCTTGTTAAAATCCGCATCGGATACTCCACCATTCGCCACCTTTAATATATGATTTCCAGGAGTGGAAATATAATTTGCTGTAATATTGGGATTGCCGCTAGTTTGTATGGCCGATGCTTCTCCATTTATAATCCATTGATATTGGTAATTAGAACTATAATTGGATACGGGAACACTAATGGATGCATAACTACCTTCACATTCCATTTGCTTAATCACAGGTGTTCCCAAGGTGGGGGTGGGCTCGACATTAATTGTCAGGTCGGCCGATTCTTGTGTACAATTATTCCCGTCTGTTATTGTAATCCGGTAAGTTCCAATGGGAAGGTCGTAGTAAGAAACAATTCGTTTGTCGGGAATGAGCCCTATTGTTGGACTGGCCATTACTTCCTCATAAATATTGGTGTCAATATTAAGTCGAGTTAATTTATAAGTATATTCCTTTATACCACCAGAAAACTCCACCTCTACGCTTCCATCTGAAGCTGCTGCCGTAGATGTGGTGCCTGCTGAGGAATCGGTAATTATGATGGGGGGAACGATTGGTGCGATGATAAATTGATATTCTTCTCCCACACAATTTTTACCATCGACATGGTATACTCCTCTAATTAGTATTGTTTGTTGATTTTCTTGGGGCTCAATTTCTAACACATTGTTTGCTGGTTCCACTGGATCCCAGCTAGTACCATTATCCATACTAAATTGGTATGAATAATTGCCACCAAGGAAAAGATTATCACCTCCCATGGCGGTATCATTTAAGTTGAAAGTAGCAGGCTTGCCGCAGGAAGCATCCGTAAAAAAATCTGTAGACGATGTGTCTAATACCACCTGGGTAGGTTGGTGTATCCTAAATGTAGTTGGTGTTAATTCTCCGCTTTTAACTATTGCAGGAGTTACACTATAATCAACCTCTTGATATACAATGAAATACTTGGAAAAATTTTCCAATGTGTTGTCTTGGTTAAGACTGTTGCCCGATAAACCAACTATAGAGCCCTTATATCCATTTTCCGTCTGTGTTAACCTTAACAATGGATCTAAAACAGTTTGTTTTGAGATTCCGGGAAATTCGGGGCTTTCGCTTCTCAGGTTTTCTTCTGTAGTACTATTAGGTAGCTCTCCCTCATAAACAAAAAAGCGCATTTGTGATTCTGGAGCGATATCTTGCTTAAAGGTTAAAGTTACAGCACCGTTGTTACTGCCAAAACAACTTGCATCAGTAGTTGTAATTGGATTATCATCTATAAGTTCTGGAGAACAGTTTATCCAATTATAAGATAAGCTTGGAACATCATACTTATTTATAGTGTTAGTTAATCTGAAGTAAATAACCTCACCAATAAATTCTTCATAATCAACTCCAACAATATCAATTAAATTGATTTCTAATTCATTTTTTTCTTGCAAGTCAACTGATAATGGCTTCCATGTTATATTCTTTGAAGGAACACTATATTCCCAATAATAACTTTCTTGTGGATGACCAGGGGTTGCAATTACAGTGATTTTGTCTTTATAGCATTTACTGTTTTCAGGTAGTGAAAACTCCATTTTAGGTCTGAAGGTGAGGTTCGCACTAAATGTAGTGTAATCAGCGGATAGCAAAAAACTTTTGATTGGTTGGTCCATACTTAGGTTTATGGTTTTAAAATCTCCAGTTTGTTCGCCTAAAATTGAGACATCTAGGGTGCCGGTAATTGCCACTGAATTATTAGAACTTCTAATTCCATTGATTCCTCTAATATCAAATGGACCGTCATATACAGGGGCAGGGAAATTGTTATTAAATAATATTGGACTGCCAATTGAGGAATTACTTTTTATATCAACCTCAGCTATCCGTGGATCATTACCTGTGCCAATAAAGGAGTAATTAAGATATACATCATATTCTTTTTCCTGACTAAACGCTAGGTTTGAAAGAATTAATAATAGTAAAAACACATTCTTTTTCATAACCCTAATATTTTAAATTGATCTCTTTAATAAATGAAGAAGCCCCACCTTTCTGTATTAGTTGAAGGCCGTACGTATAGTTGGTATTAATCTCCAGATCGGTATCGTTATATCCTTTGGAATCGCCGTTCAAAGTTTTGTATAATTTTAATCCCCGATTGTTAGTGCCCCGATAGAGAACATATTCAACAATATTATTAGCTTTAATTTTCCATGAAAGGTTTATAAAACGTAGTTCCCGATTTACAACTCCTTGAAATTTTATGTCGTTTACATCCAAAGATTTCCCCCTCCAGATAATGCTGATAGGTTTTGCTGGTAAACTTTCTAATCCCACTGAATCTTTGGCTATTACAGTGTAACTATATATTCCAGAATCTTGAAGGGTCTTGTCAAAATAAAGTGAATCCTTGGTGCTTATAGATTCGTGCAGCTTTTCCCATCTTAATTCTGGAGCCTCTTCATTTCTCCTATAAATTACATGGGCAATCACATCCTTGCTGCTACTTGGAAACCACGAGAGGTTAACCCCTTCTTGAGTAACTTCAAAATTCTTCATCAAGGGGGATGAAGGAGGAACCAAATCGGGCTTCCTCACAACGATCATTTCAGAAAAACTAGAACGGTTAAACCGTAAATCCTCAGCTGCTATTTTGTAGTAGACGTTTCGATTTAGGTTATTAATTGGAACAGTATCTATATAAGCTTCTATGCCTAAAGTGTTTTTGGTCAGTTCACTGAATTCCACCTCCGGGTTGTTACTTTTGAAAATGCGATACCCACCTAAATCCTCCTCCAGATTTTTGTTCCAAGTTAGTCTTACAATTCCTGTGGTATCCATTATACCTTGTAATCCGGTTGGGGGTGAAGGGGGTGTGGAATCAATGGGTTGTACCATGCTTGCGTAGGATTCACTTTCCACACCATTTTTTCCGATGGCGACAACGGTAAAATAATTGATACGTTGAAGGTTGGTGACGGTTGTTTGTCTTAGTGTTGCTTGAAGACCCGATTTTATAGTTTCGAAAGGTCCTTTTTCCTTATGGGCTCGGCGAATTTCAAACCCCGTAATCAGATCATTACCCTCTTTATCAAACTCCCAGTATAGAATAGCCTTGTTATCTGTAGGCATTTCCTTTTTATATATTCGGGGGACAAAACCAAGGTTTTTTATTGCTTTTCCCATCAAGGGCTCTGTAGGTGGTCCCGTTTCACCAAAAGCTGTTTTACCTTTTACTCGATAATAAAAATTAGTATTGTTGGGAATTGAATCGGTGTAAAAGAGGGACACTTCTTGACCACTCCTAGATTCTTGCGCATTAAATAATGGTAATCCATTAAGCTGTTTATACCTTATATTGTTATCCGAACGTTCAATAACATAACTGGTATAAACATGTTGTAACAAATTAAAATTCCAGTTAAGCATAACATTTTCATCACCAAAAACGGCGGACAACCCAATTGGTTTTGGCAATTCTTCGTATAAGTCGGGACTTGCAAATACGGTGCCTTCATTAATAATATGGGAGTTATCTAAGGGTAAGGCTACAGAGACCTTGTATACATATTTTTCCCCAGCTACTACATTGGTATCTTCCAAAGCCCAACCTGCTAATAATGCAGCTTCAAAGTTTTGTTCTGCAGCAAGTAAGGCAAAAGTGAATCGTTGTTCCAATTCATCGTTTATGGCATAGATTTTACCCATGGCATTTTTGGGAGACTCTGTAATGAAACTATCACCGTATAAGGCTTGTGCCAATACAGCTGCATTTTGGTCGGACACAGCCAGCGTCTCCCACTCTTTCAATGGTCTAGGTTTTAAGGGGATATTGGACAGTTGATTCCGTTCTATGGGTACCACTGCTTCTCCATTTCTTGATATAGTACTCCTCTCTATAAAGAAACCATACTCGTTAGCTTTCTTCCATGCTAAGGGTTTATCAACGGCCCACCTCAATAGAACTTTATCTGGTAACGAACGGGCAATTACCTGTACAGCAGGATTATCTTGAGCGTTTGCCAAGGAAATCGTGAATAATAATAACAGAAGTGAATGTTTCAATGTCATCATTTTGTTTTTAGTGTCAATAATCTTTACCCTTTCAGATTTCATTGGGAGGGAAATCCGCTTGGTGAACTTTTAATCATTTTTATATTTAATCTCGTATCCTTTTTGATATAGCCCTCCAGGAGTTTGGTAAATTAATTTGGCTTTATAATTACCTAAAGGGAGGGGAGGGAAAGTAGTGCCTGTTAGGTATTTAAATGATTCATATCTTTCCAAATCCCCATTAGTGTTGTTGTAAATATTTAAGATCTTATTTCGTAGGTCTACTAAGTCGGACTTATAGGTATATGGCAGATTATATACGAAGGGGATTCTATTCTTTACCCAGTAAGAATTGGAATTACCCTCTAGATTCGCCAAATATTCGTTCCCAACATAAAAGGATCGAACGGGTGGAACCCCCAAAAGTTCCTCAACCCTACTTACACGTATACCTCCTTCCAAAGGATAATTCTTATAGAGTAGGGGATGTATTTGCTTTTTATAGTAAGAGTCATCCAATATCGCTTCTGCATACACCAAAGGAGTTGAATTAGTATATTTACCTCCAATAACTTCCAGCTTTTCCAAATACTCGTAATCCTCAACCATAATCGACATTGAATGAACATCTGCATAGATATAATTGAGTAGATGCTTGGTTACTTTTAACCCTTTAACCTTGTCTTTAAACGACTTGTGTTTACTGGTTTTAAACTCGTAGTCTAATATGGATTTTGGAGCGCCGTTGGAAAGGGTAACCTTATTGGCTGTTTTGTTTGCAATAACAGCGGTTCCAGAGGTATGTATAGTTTCCGTTCCCTGTGATTCTGTATCCACGTTAAACCAATTGGTGTCGCCTATTTCAGCTTCGGCAAATAAATCTTCTTTAATGATTTTTATCTCTTGTTCTATTTCAGCACCGGGGGGAAACGCAATGAGGTTTAAAGTGTAGGGTGCATTTAAAACCATCTCAGGGATGTCATAAAAAATAGTCGATTTTGATTTATCATAGGATAGGTTAGTACGTATGGCCTGTCCGGTACTATTATTAGCAAATTCAGCTCGTATTTCGTAGCCCGACTCAAAAAGATAGTTTTGGGCACTCTTTAATTTTACATAACCAGTTTTGAATTCTTCTGGATAAAAGCTGTGCTGACCCAATACCGGGTACATATAGGCTATATTTTCCATGGGAATATAGTCTGGGGCTTTGTCGGTTTTAAAGGTTACTTCTTTTCTCTCAAGTATCGGTTTCCCATTTTCTTGCATGGTTTGGAATGCTCCCCCAACGCTTTCATCAAAACTGACTTCTACCAGTAATTTTACTTCTTTTTGAGAGGGTAATGTTTCGGATGGTATAAAGGTCACAGCATCTTTATTGTCGTTCCATTGTAGAGTGCCTTCAAGAGACTTGCCTTGAGAGGTGACATTGAAATTTTGTAATTTGATTTTAAAAGTCCTTGTTCCGCTCTCCATAGCCACATCAAAACTTTTTTCAGTAGGGTAATTGAAAACAGCTTGCGGAGCGGTAAATACCGAGACGTTATCATCATTTTCGGATGGGGATATGTCGGCAATCATGGGTACTCCAATCTCCTGGTTGGTGTTCTCTAATTGACATTCTTCACCCATCTCTACTTTAAGGCGCATACGTCCTGAAACCAGTCCGCCTAGGATATTATAATTCATTCCTACATATCCCTGAATATAAACTGGATTTGGAAACTGCCCACGCAACATGGCTGCAACCCCGGCTTCAACTATTTGAAACCTACCTTTGATAAGTCCCAAATTTACTTGTACCCCAAACTGTCCGTACAGATATGCGTATACTTGTCCCATGGAATACCAGCCATTATTTCCTATAGGGCCTGGTCGGCCCACGCAATTGGCATCAGGATAATAGGCATGCATAACATCAAAACCCGCACCAGCGCTCAACGACGCATAGAAAATTGCATAGGAATAGTTTTTTTGATATATGAAATTAAGACCAAATGCAAAGCCTTTTCCGGCTTCCAACTGATTTTCTTTACGACTATTATTTAGCATATCCCTACCTAGAATTTTAACTACCTGTGGGTGTGGATCTAATTGTGATGGTAGTTTGGTGCCTGTCATAAAATAACCTCCAACTTCTAGCTCGAATACATCCATGGAAAACACCAGCGAAATACGTTTTTGTGGAGTTCCCATATAGATATACCAGTCTTCCGGACCGGTATGCATTTTGGCATAACCGGCACGGTTATTGGCACCCCCGCCTTTTATGCCTTTCAAATCCAAATACAATTCAAATTCGCCATCAAACGTGTTGTTTACAAAATCTTTCTCTATACCAACATATACACCTATATTGCCTTGTTTTGCAACATCTGATAACGGCACAGATTCCTGGGCTACCTCCAAATAATTTCCTTCATCCAATAGTTTTTTTATTTTCTTTTCATTTTTCACCAATGCTTTTTCAATTTTACTAAGGGTTTTCTCCAAAACGCCCATTCCACCATTTGTGCTATTTACAAAACCTGTTTGGTCACCACCCATAAACGCTCCTTCGCCCGTAAATCCAATCCTATTCAATCCGCCATGATTATTAAACTCCATATCCAAATATGCCCTCCCACTAAAAGCATTTTTGTTTTTGGCACTGATACCTACCCCAGCCCTTACACTTAACCCCGTATTGATATCAGGATCGTATACTGCAGACGATGGAGTAAAGCCATCAGGATTACCACTTGTTTTTTTCATCCTATAGGAAACTCCTCCAACGAATGAGTTTATGAGTAATTTGTTATTGCTTCGGTCTTTATTGTTATCGGACATAATATCCACGAACCAATACCTAAAGTCTTTATTTCCAAACATGGCTTTTCCAGATGCTGAGTATTGTATAGCGGTTAGCGTAAGGGTTAAATCTCCTGAAAATCCATTGCCATAGGTAGGGTCATCATCCATAATGGATAGTCCCCCTTCTATTTTAACATTACCTTTTTCGTAATCAATTTCGATATCGTCTACCTTAACGCGCTCAAATTTCCATGTTTGGATTTTTTCTGTTTCCGCCAGCTTGCCTAATACCGCTAAGCTTGTGGTGGCGTGGGAGCCTTCCCCGTCTAAATTAATTTTTAAGTCAAAGGATAGGCCTACCTGGTTACTCGGTGTTATTAATTCCAAGGATTCCACGGATGCGGGGAAATTCATTAGTTTCATCTCTCCGTTAAACCCAAAGTTTTTTGCACTAATTGCCTTCTTACCAGGCGCTGTTTCCAACTTTAGATTTTCAAAATGTATATTGGGAAAACTAAAACCCTGCGTACTATCTTCTGTGGTCAAAGACGGGGGCGACTCCTCAGTTTCATCTTGCTTCTGATTTATTCTACCAACAATAGAAAGTTGACCCGATAAATTAGCGGAAGGATATACGTTGCCATCCTTTACATCAATAGCTACGCTGGAGTTGCGCTCTAATTGGATTTCACCTAAAAAAACTGGGGTCTTATAGGAACTCTGTAGCCCTACTTGCAGACCATAACCATCGGTTTGTATAAAACCTTTATAATCCATTGGTTTTTCAAAAATTGGAACTGCGATATCCCCTCCAATTGCTCCACCTGTCAATGAATTTCTGGAAAGTGAAAGACTTAGGTCGGAGATGGTAAAAGCCCATTTGCCTGCGGAACCTTCACCAATTTTCAAGATATCTTCCGCGAAAAAAGACCCTGAGACACCGTGGCTATCCAAGATGAGGTGCTGTGCACCAAATTGAACTCGTTTATCTGGCGAGTTTATGTTTGTTATGCCTTTAGGCAACATAATACTCAGCTCTTTCGCATAGAAACCGCGCCAAAGGTTACGCTGCCCGCGGATTAGGACTTCTCTATAGTCTTTTGGAAACTTCATATTGGCTACATTACGACTATCACTAAGGTCTAATACAGTTGTTTTTAGGTTAAACCCCCATCCTTTTAATCCCCTAACCTCAAATTGAGGTAGGGTTACCTCTACCAGCAAATCGTTCCAACCATTTGCTTTTACGCTAAAACTTGCGCCTACATAACATTCATTTTTTACTATATCGGAGCCTCTAAAGTATTTGTCCACCGGTTTAGTACCGCATTTATAATTACCTCCACTTGTAATTGGTAATAGAATATTTCGTGAAATGCGGAGGTCGGCTTCCAGTCCGATAGACTTTAGTCCAGAACAATCAAATTCCACATACGATTGATCTCCAAAGGCTCCGGTTTTAAGGTTTACGCCCCCTTTGAGGGTTAAAAGCCAGCTATCTCCATTTAATGTTATTGCTTGATCTCCTAATAAAACTAATTTCATATCCCCTAATAGCGCTCCATCATGGGAGAGTTTAATACCTTCAGCACCAAAGTAAAGTTCTCTGTTAGGTTCTCCATTGGGACCTTTTACAGGTATAATCATCTTGGCCCATGCATTAAATTCCGCATAGTGAGGAGTGAAAACTACCTGAGTGATAGCCAATTCAATTGTATTACCAGAGGTAGAATCTTTTTTACTGAGGCCTACGGGCAATTCCATTAACTCTTTTCCAGTGATGATATCTACAAAATTGCCTAGTTCCTTTACCGCGTCAATTGCTCTCTTTGCCTGTGCTACCAGGGTATCCACTTTGGGATTCTTGGAGAAATTGGCATCTATAAAATCTTTGGTGAATTCCGGTTCCAAATTGATGAAAGAGATATTAAAGTCTTGATTTTCATTCAAATGATTGTTAAGGGAAGGAAAAGTTCTTGTCTCTAACTTTGTGACATTCGATATAGGCTTGCTGTCTACAACAGCATCTTGGACGACGAGTTCTTGATGTGTTTGAGAGTGCTGCATTATACCGTTTTGAACTTTACGGTGGGCTGCCAATTGTTGTAGGTGTAATAAATGGTTTTTCTCAGGAATGGAGGCAGCAGTAATATCTTGTTTGAGGGTGGAGTTAGGAGGAATACTTTTGATGCTGTCTTTACTCTTTGGATGTGAGGTTGTTAATGGATGAAGGATTGGAGCTTTAGTTTCAGTATTATCAGATTCTATTTCAACGCTTTCTATAAATACCTTCCCAGAAGCACCTACGTTTTTAAATGCAAATACACTAATACTAAAAAGGCAAGCCCAAAGGAAAGTGATGGTCTGTATGGTCTTTGTTTTCATAACTCCGAAGGATGATGGGTTATAATTTAATTTTTGGCTAGGTAGTCAGTAATAGGACGACTAGCATTGGCACTCTAATGGTTTAATAATAGCTACTCCAGCATCGTAATAGTGCTAGTGGGGTCTTTATTAATACTTTCTGTTTTGGTAATGTAATTAGTAGGTTTTACCAAGGTTTCTATTGAACCTATCTTGACATGCGTTGGGGAGTAAATTGTCAAGTAACGTCGGTTTTCCCTCTATAGGGACTTATTTGATAAATGAATCCCATTGACTATAAAAGGGATATCATTCTCCGTCGCTTGCTAGGCGACCTTAATGAAGGTGTAGTTCAGGGTTTCCTAACTACCTTCTAAATTTTCGTTTAATACCATCATCGATATTGTCATTTTGGGAAATTTCGGCTCGATGTTGATTACCTATTATTCTTACAGGATTTTTTATAAAATTGGTAAGTTTTAATTCTAGATGTTGTAAAGGTTATTGTGACTATATCCTACAGTAAAACTATAATAGGGATTACAATTCCAATTCAATACACACATTCCTTTTTTTCCGCAATCAACTAGCGGTTAATGTCCATAGTCCGTTAAGTTAAATCCCTTAATGAAATAAAAACCAGGAGTTTGGAAGATCATATTTATACTCTTAGACATTAAAAAAAGTTAATACTTTCTTAACAACCTAATTATTTCGATGAACTGCCGCTTAAATTTGTAGTAAATGTATTTTTATTTATAAGAATTTTCATTATAAAATAGAAATATAATTCGAATTTATATTACTTGAAAAAGCTGAGGTGATAGTATTTAAAAGGCTGCAGAGAATGTAGAGATGCACTGTTTTGCGATTACCGAAATTGTATTACAATAGGCTGAAATAGTATTCTAGGTAAAAAGTTAAATTGTCCTACAAAGGTGATATTTATAACTAAAGTAAGGATAAACGTCAATTACTCAGGGAGATAGTAACCCCTTCCAAACAAACCTCCCCTAACTAATAGATGCGGATGGTTTAATGGAAATACCCACACCAGTACCCCTGAAACAAGATTCCACTCACCAACCCCAATGCTAGCAAAGCTAATAGTCCGTTACATCAAATTCCATAAAATACTGCCTGTAAATTGTGGGTGCTATTTTGTATTGGAGCGAAAGGGATGGGTTGCGTGCCAGGTAACCCCACCCATAAAAAACTAACCGGATAGTTCCGTTTCTTCTTGGGACTATCCGGTTAGTGGTCTTAAAAGATGCTTCTTTTAACTATTCCATGGTTTAAGCGGGAGTATCCAGCCTACACCTAGGAAGTTGGGTAATGATTCCCCTTTTTACTATTCTCACCAAGATGGCTAACTACTTTATAGACAACCATACCTAGTACTAGAAGAAGACAAAACGCAATAGAAGTAAGTGGATAACTATCCATAAGACTCATTAAAGGCTCTAATATTTCCAAAACACTCATAATATTTAATAGGTTTCAATAAATGTGCCAACCGTATTGTTGGCTTGTGCTTTTTAGATATGGAAGGGGGCCTTGGGTTGCCTGTAATAATCATAAATAACGTTAAGATTCCCCTTAAAATTTGTTAATGAAATGTCTAGGAAATCCCTGCCTGGTAGGGGGGAGGGGATGTTATGGCGGGTTAATTGGTTGTAATAGATGCAATTGAGTGCGTGTTACCTTTTTTGTAGTCGCTATATTCTAAATCTCCCCTAGGTGTTCCAAAAAATAAACTTTCTAGTTAATACCGATAATATGTGGGTGCTACCACTACTTTCTTTGGTTTTACAACAAAAATAGGGATCAGAAAAAGGAAGCTTGTAGTTTTATAATAACCAATCAGGACTAATCCCTTTAGAACAATCAAAAAATACCACAAATGAAAAACTTCCTAAGTAGCCTACTTTTTTTACTGATGGCAACAGGCCTTTATGGGCAAAGGGGAATGAAAATTGGCGTACATGGCGGATTGCCGGTAAGTGAATATAAAGATGTAACCAGTCTTTTGCTAGGCTTGGATGCAGGGTATAGGTTTGCGCTGGGGGAAGTGGTAGATTTTGGGGTGATGACCGGTTATATTCACGCTTTTCCAGAAAAATATCATTTAGAGTACGGAGAATCCCATTCCAGTATCCAATTTATTCCATTGGCTGGATCCGTAAGAATATGGGCCTCCAATACCTTTTCTTTTGGAGCCGACGTGGGTCAGTCTTTCGGAATTAATGCTGGAAATAAAGGCGGATTTTACTATAGACCTACCCTAGGGTATTTAATGGGAGCCCAGACCGAGCTGCATATTTCATATACGGGAATACAGCTGGAAGAAAAAAGGTGGACCTCCCTCAGCTTGGGAATTTTATACACTTTTGATCTTTAAAATACCCAACCTCCTAAGAAAGTAACTTCGCTGCCCATGTATATTAGGAAACACTTGTTGACCGTAATAGGTAAGTTATCTACACCCTGGCTATTCCAGAGTAATTAGCAATCGTATTGCTGTTATAAGGCTAAAATAAACCCGTACATGGGGTAAGTTGCATCAACCTATACGTCATTAATCATAAACCCAACCTAAAGCTGCTGTACCATTATAGAAATAAGCAGTACTTGCAATCAACTTAACCATCCATACCCTAAACTAAAAAGAGCCTGTACCGAAAGGGGACAGACTCTTTTTGGAGAACACTATAAAACTGAGAAAATCACTTAAACATCTTATAGGACTAAATATAAAGGTAACTTCTAGATTTTTGAAAATAATGTTGTGAATCACATCATTTTTATCGTATCCCTTGTTAAATTTGTTGTCAGGATAACATTTGGCGCCAATAAATAAAAATATTACGATATTTAAGTTTTTAAAACTTTTATAGATATAAGATGGGGCCATCGGAACCATAGAAATTCAAAAACAACTAAGGATATATGCATCAATCGGAAAGATTAGAGGAATTTAAAAAATCGGTCAACAACAAATTCAATATTTATAATAGCCTATTTCTTAATTTACCCTATCAAAATATTGAAAATGTGGGGATGCTGATTCCCTTATTGCTAAATCAGGCAGAAAAGGGGCTGCAATCTGGAAAAAATCCGGAAGAAATTCTGGATACTTTTTTTCAGAATTATGCCAACCTGGATTCGGAAAGGGATAGAATCGATTTTATGTTCCGCATCATTCAATATGTGGAACGTCAAGTGGTACTGTACGATAGTGTAGAGGACGCTGCTTTCCCACAGTTGCAGAAACACAGTAACTCCCTTACTATACGGGATTATTTTCAGTTGGTAGACAAGAATAAAAAATGGGACAAGGTGTCCGATAAACTATCCACCTTTAGTGCCCGTATTGTACTAACTGCCCACCCTACGCAGTTCTATACTCCGGCAGTCTTAGACATCATTAGTAATCTTAGGGGATTGATCCTTGAGAACAAAGTAAACGATATAGATATTGTTCTTCAGCAATTGGGGCTCACCTCCTTAATAAATGCAAAGAAGCCTACTCCCTTAGATGAGGCAAAAAACATTATATACTTCCTTAGAGATGTGTATTATGAGGCCATTGGGGATCTTTATGCCTATATAAAAGACAATATGGGTGATAAGGAGTTTAACAACCACAATATAATGAAGTTGGGCTTTTGGCCCGGTGGGGACAGGGACGGAAACCCCTTTGTAACCTCCGATATCACCAAGGATGTGGCAGATGAACTGCGCATTACCCTAATGAAATGTTATTACCACGACCTTAAAAATCTACAGCAAAAGCTAACATTTAGGGATCTTCAGGACGAGTTGGGGCTGCTCCGTGATAAGTTGTACAAGACCATGTTTAACGCTGAGGTGTATTTGGAGTACAGTGAGATTCTTTCCTCCCTGCAAAAGGTAAGGACTATCCTAATAGAAAAATATCAAAGCCTATACCTTAAGGACTTAAATCATATGATTGATAAGGTGAAGATCTTTAAAACCCACTTTGCTACCTTAGATATTAGGCAAGACCACAGTGTGCATTATCAGGTAGTAGAAACTATTCTGAAGGCCAATGGTGTTATCCAGAATAATTTGGAGGAGCTTAGTAAGGAAGAATTGATAGATGCGCTTCTTAATAAGGATATAAATGTGCAGAATCAATCCTTCGATACGGAGATCGTTCAAGATACTATTCAAAATATCTTACAGTTAAAAGCCATCCAGGAAAAAAATGGGGAAGAAGGTTGTAACCGGTATATCATCAGTAATTCTGAAGATATTTTCTCCGTTCTCTTTGTATTTGGTCTTTTTAGATGGTGTGGTTGGGATGTAACCAAGTTGCCTTTCGATATTATCCCATTGTTCGAGACTATGAATGGGATGGAAAGTTCTAGCGATACCATGGAACAATTATTCAATACGCCAATGTACAAAGCTCATGTAGAGCAGCGCCTATTAAAGCAAACCATAATGCTTGGTTTCTCGGATGGTACTAAAGACGGCGGATATGTTAAAGCAAACTGGGAGATCTTTAAGACTAAAGAACGACTATCCACTATATGTAAAGAGCGAAATATTGAGGCCATATTTTTTGATGGTAGGGGAGGCCCGCCAGCCAGAGGGGGTGGAAAAACACATCGTTTCTACGCAGCACAAACCAAAGAAATTGCCAATAACGAGATTCAATTAACAATACAAGGTCAGACCATAACCAGTACCTATGGTACCAAGGAGCAGTTTGTGCATAACTGTGAGCAATTGTTAACCGCCGGACTTTCCAATAATTTATTTGGAGAGAAGAATGTTATCTCTAAAGCTTCTAGAGAGCTGTTGGAGCAGTTGTCCGACCTTAGTTTTGAGAAGTACGATGCCCTGAAAAACCATGAGATGTTTATTCCGTATTTGGAGAATAAGAGTACGCTCAAATATTATCAAAAGGCAAATATTGGAAGTAGACCAGGAAAAAGGGGACACAAGAAGAAATTGGAGCTTACAGATTTAAGGGCCATCTCCTTTGTTGGATCTTGGAGTCAGCTTAAACAGAACGTGCCAGGTTATTTTGGGATCGGTACTGCTATAAAAACCCTTAAGGACCAGGGTAAATTGGAAGATCTTAAAAAGTTATTCCAAGAGGTGCCCCTGTTTAAAGCTCTTATGATGAATAGTATGATGTCCTTGGCAAAATGTTATTTTGAACTTACTAGCTATATGAAGGACGATAAAGAGTACGGGGAGTTTTGGACTATTCTTTACGAAGAATACCTGCTTTCCAAAGAGATGTTGTTGCTTATTTCTGACTCTAAGATTTTGATGGAAAAAGAACCAATTTCTAGGGAATCTGTTAAGATCAGGGAGAATATTGTATTGCCGCTATTGGTTATTCAGCAATATGCCCTCCAAAAAATGAGCAAGGAGACGGAATTTAATGACCTATACGAGAAAATTGTAATTAGGTCCTTATATGGAAACATTAATGCAAGTAGAAACTCGGCATAAATGTTAGTTTAATTAGTGAACAGAGGTGCGATTGCACAAAGGCTTCAGAGTTATATCTGGGGCCTTTTTTTGTA
>NZ_VVIN01000057.1:0-24397 GCF_008711145.1 Arenibacter lacus | reverse complement strand
TGGCAATGCCTATAAATAAATACTATGCGTAAGAAAACAATTTTTAACCTTGCCATTATGGCCTTAATAATCTCCTTCTTTGTTACTCCTCTGGGAGATTATAGCAAGGTATTGTTAAATAAGATATTTTCCTTTTCCCCTAAGGTGGTCCAAAAGGACCATAGGGAACAAGTGGTGAATTACGATTGGAAATTAAAAGATGTCAACGGGAATTTCTTTAATTTTAATAAGTCTAAGGGAAAGGTGGTCTTTATTAATTTTTGGAGATCCTGGATGTTGCCCAGTGAAGCAGAATTGGGGAGTATCCAAAAGCTGTATGATCACTATAAGGATAGGGTAGAATTTTATATTATTACCAATGAGGACAGAGAGCCAGTAGAAAAATTTATGCAGAAAAAAGGGTTTACATTTCCCGTTACCTATTCTATTGTTGGTAATCCAATGCCTGTAGATGGTAGTAACCCACCCCAATCTTACCTTTTAGATAGGGAAGGAAATATTGTTGTCCAAAAAGAGGGCGTGGCAGATTGGGATAATGATGGTTTAAAGGTGATTATTGATAAGTTATTGGTGAAATGACGCTAATAAAATTGAAAAATAACTGGGGTCTAAGGCTTCTGTTGCTGGCTTTCGTTGTAGTGCTCTTGCTTTCACCTGTTGGTGGTAAGATTAAGACTTACGCGGGTAGGTTTATGGCTGCCAATTCCGTAAAGGGAAAGTTGGGGGAGCAGGTGCCTTTGGCAGCCTATGAATGGGAGTTGTTGGATTTGGAGGGTAACACCCTTCAGTTTAAATCCAAAAAAGGGACGGTGGTGCTATTAAATTTTTGGGCCACTTGGTGTGCTCCGTGCATAGCCGAAATGCCTAGTTTGCAGCAGCTTTATAACGATTATGGAGATAAAGTGAGCTTTATGTTTGTAACCAATGATGATCCCAGTAAGGTAAACGCCTTTTTGGAAAAAAGAAGCTTAGAGTTACCTGTATACTACCCAAACTCACCAGAACCAAATGTATTTAGCTCCAAATTACTGCCTACCACCTATATAGTTAATGAGGAAGGGAAAATAGTGGTGGTAGAGACCGGTGCTGTGGATTGGAACAGTGAAGCAACTAGAAAACTTTTAGACGAATTGTTGTTGAACTAATTTCTTGCCTGCTTGGATTCAGTTAGATTCCTAATGCTTTTCCATTTAATGGAGCTGCAGGATTGTTATTTCTTTTTTCGAAAATATTTAAAGGGAACCACTAGCATGCCAAAACATTCCCCTTTTTCTTTCCCCAAGTGCTTGTGGTGTATTTTATGGGCTCTGCGCACGCCTCTGGCATACCAATTATTGGTGTTTCTAAAGAGCTTAAACCGTTGATGTATAAAAATATCGTGCACAAGAAAATAGGTAGCTCCATAGGCCATTATCCCAAATCCGATAGCCCAGCCCTGCCAGAAACTTGTTTCTGCACCTAAATAAAAGAAGGTCATGCTAATTAGGGCATAAAATATAAAAAAGGCATCGTTCCTCTCAAATTTGGAATCGTGGTCCTTTTTATGGTGGTCCTTGTGAAGACTCCATAAAAAACCGTGCATAATAAACTTATGGGTAAACCACGCCATGAATTCCATAAAGCAAAACGTGGAAATAAAAATCAATATCCAAAATAATACTTGCATCTTATACCATTTTAAGTTTATAGTTTAAATACGAACTAGCCAAAAGGCCAAACTTTTGATAGTTTGAAACCCTTATTCTAGTGTTTTTAATTTCTAAAGGTGGGGTCTTTTGAAGTTTCTGAAGGAGCTTATGATAGTATTTATAGGCCGTGTAAACCCCAAATTTGGCTTGTGGGGGCAATTGGACAATACCTTTGAATCCTGCCTTGAAATCGGCTTCAATTTCCGCTATGATCCTATCTTTGTTTTCCTGATTTAGTGCTTTTAAATCTACATCAGGAAAATAACTCCGGTTTAATTGTTCATAATCGGCCTTTAAGTCGCGTAAAAAATTCACTTTTTGAAAAGCAGACCCTAATGCCATCGCGGAATGCTGTAGCTTCTGATAGGCTTCTTCATTCCCATTCACAAATACCCTGAGGCACATTAATCCCACTACATCTGCTGAACCATAAATATAGTCCTTGTACTCTTTTTGATTAAGTTTTATTTTATCCCCTATGTCCATCCGCATGCTTTTTAAAAACGATTCCACTAAGTGCAGGGGGATGTTGTATTTAAAAAAAGTGTGTTGGAAGGAGTTTAAGATTGGATTCAGGCTAATTTTATGCTCCAGTGCCTCCCAAAGATCTTGTTCAAATTTATTAAATAAAAATAATTTGTCGTAATCGTGGAAACTATCCACTATTTCATCGGCAAAACGAACAAACCCGTAAATATTATGGATATCTGCCCTAATAGAGGATCCCAGCATTTTTGTGGCCATGGAGAAGGAGGTGCTATAATGCTCCGTAACCAACCTGCTGCAATGATGGGATAAGGTGTCAAAAAGTGCTTTCATGCGTTAGGTTTTAATCTGTTTTGAGATGAGTTGGGATACTAACTTCCCTGATATGAGGGCTGGGGGCACCCCTGGACCGGGTACTGTAAGTTGACCTGTAAAAAACAGGTTCTTTACTTTGTTGCTCTTCAGCTTGGGTCTTAAGAAAGCTGTTTGGGTTAGGGTGTTTGCCAACCCATAGGCATTCCCTTTATAGGAGTTGTAGGTTTCTTTAAAGTCGCTTACACAAAAGTCTTCCCTAAAGAGAATATTTCCAAGTATTTCTTGGTTCGTAAGTTCTTGAAAACGTTCCATAATTATGTTAAAGTATCGCTCCCTAAGCTCCGGTCCGTCTTTAAGATCCGGGGCAATAGGGATAAGAAAAAAGGCATTTTCACATCCTTTCGGTGCCATTGTGGGATCTGTGATGGAGGGGAAGTTAGCATAAAAGAGGGGTTCCTTTGGCCACTGGGGATAGTCGTAAATATCTTTTGCATGCTGATTAAAGTCGGTGTCAAAAAATAGGTTGTGATGGGCTACATTTCTTAGCTTTGTATTAAATCCCATATAAAATAATAGGGAGGAGGGAGCAAAGGTTTTCCTGTTCCAATAGTCTTCTGAGTATTGTCTTAGTTGGGGCTGTAATAGCGTCTCTGTGTGATGATAATCCGCACCGCTAACAACAATATCTGCTGCTATAGTCTCTTGGCCTAGCTGAATCCCAGTTACCTTTTGCTTGCCGTTAACTTGTATCCCGGTAACAGATTGGTTGGTGTGGATAGTTACGCCCAATTCGCTGGCCAAATTCACCATTGCTTTGATCACTTGGTGCATGCCGCCTTTTGGGTGCCAAGTTCCTAATCCAAAGTCGGCATAATTCATAAAGCTGTAAAAAGAGGGCGTCTTGCTTGGTTTGGCACCTAAGAATAGGACGGGGAACTCCAGGGTTGCAATTAGCTTAGGGTTTTTGAATCGTTTTCTAACCTCTTTACTTATAGAAGTAAAGAATTGGTTTAAATTCCCCAGAGTTTCCTTGGAGATTAATTCGAAAGGGGAAATGCCAGGACGTAAGACAATTTTATGAATGGCTATCTTGTAATTCTTTTGGGCTTTTGCAATAAAGCTTCGCAATGGAATGGAACTGCCTTGTTCTATTCTCTCAAATTCTTTGCAGATAAGCTCCAAACTATCTCCAATGGTGATGACATCATCACTAAAAAATATTTTATAAGCCGGATTTAACCTCTGCAATGTATAATAGTCTGAGACCGATTTTCCAAAATCGTTGAAAAAACGTTCAAACACATCAGGCATCCAATACCAGCTGGGCCCCATGTCAAAAGTAAACCCTTCAAAGGTGAATTGTCTGGCCCTACCACCTACCGAATCGTTTTTTTCGTAAATGGTTACATCATGCCCTTCTTTGGCCAAATAACAGGCGGCCGATAGGGATGAAAATCCAGATCCGATAATGGCTATCTTGGTTTTCATATAATAGGTTCTTTTTGAAACGGAGTATTCTTGGGTAGGGCCTTGAGTACCGATTCTAAATTGTTAAACGTGCTGATTCCCTCAGGGATTTGGCTTGCTTCCAATTGATTTGCCTGATGTCCCAGAATCCAGAGTTGATGCAGGTTTTTGTTATTGATTAGTCGATGAAAATCTGCCATGTACTTTTCTATTTTATCAGGGGCAGGGGCAACGGTAAAATAGGAGATAAATATAATTTTGTGAAAATGCTGTTTTAAATCCTCCATGGATTCCAAGGGGGTAGCCTGACCTAGATAGATGGTATTATGGCCCATCAATCTTATTTCGTAATTAAGATACAGCAATCCTAATTCGTGTATTTCATTTTCTGGTAAAAAAAGCACATAGGTTGCTTCGTTGTTTTGCTGTACCTGTGGTTTTAACTGGGCGGTATTTGTAAAAATAAGCTGCTTTATCAGGTGGGAAATAAAGTGTTCCTGCGATGGACAAATGACATCGGTTTGCCATAAAAGACCAATTTCATGCAAAAAAGGAACCAGTACTTGCTGCCAAATTTCCCTAAAGCCCATTTGAGTGGAAAGTTGGTGGTATATTTCATAGAAGGCTTCCTGGTCAAAATTAATCATGGCCTGTTTTAGGCCTACAATAGCATGGGTGTTATTGTTGTTGTTTTGCGCTAGCTCCCCTACCAATTGCAGTAGCTCTTCGTGGGTTAATTTGGCTATTTTGGAAATTTTATGACCTGCTTGATAGAGCAATGAAATATTTAAAAGCTTTTGTAAGCTTTCCAAGCTATACGTTCTAATGTTGGTAGTGGTTCTTTCTGGGTTTAGTAATTGGTATCGTTTTTCCCATATACGAATAGTATGGGCCTTGATCCCGGAAAGGTTCTCTAAATCACGGATGCTGAATTCTCTTTTAATCTTGTTCATGATTTTTCAATGAAGATTAAACAAAAATACAATTTATACTGCTTTAATGGTAATTTATTGTAGAGAATTTCATGTTAAAAGATGGGGAGATAACAAATGCCACTAAAAAAACCGCTAACTATACGGAATTTATAGTTAACGGTTTTGGTGCCCACGACTAGATTCGAACTAGCACGTCCTTGCGAACACTACCCCCTCAAGGTAGCGTGTCTACCAATTTCACCACGTGGGCCATTATTTCGCGCTTAATTTATGGAGTAAATTTAATTGCTGCGGTAAAATTAAGCAATTACAAATAAATGTAAACAAAAAAAGTTAAGTACTAGACTTAACTTTTTGTGACCGGGCTGGGGCTCGAACCCAGGACCCTCTCCTTAAAAGGGAGATGCTCTACCAACTGAGCTACCCGGTCATTATGTATTGCATATTGTTGTTTGCGGGTGCAAATATAAGACCATTTGTTTGTTTTGCAAGGCTTTTTTAATTTAAAATAAAATTGGGGTGTGAGAGCCTGTAAAACTTAAACCATTTCTATTGTAAATTGAAAATCGTTCGCCTTTGTAAACTTACATACTAACGGTTTTGGTGCCCACGACTAGATTCGAACTAGCACGTCCTTGCGAACACTACCCCCTCAAGGTAGCGTGTCTACCAATTTCACCACGTGGGCTTACAATTTAATAATAAGGAGCCTATTTAATCCATGGAAAAAATAAGCACTTACCAATTGCTTAAAACAAAAAAAAAGTTAAGCGCTAACTTAACTTTTTTTGTGACCGGGCTGGGGCTCGAACCCAGGACCCTCTCCTTAAAAGGGAGATGCTCTACCAACTGAGCTACCCGGTCATTATGTGTTGCAGACTGTTGTTGTTTGCGGGTGCAAATATAAAATCATTTGTTTGTTTTACAATGGTTTTCTTTTTATTTTTTTATTTTTTTTTATTTGACGCCAATTTGTGCCAATTTTACCAAAAATAAGAGCCGTGAAAATTGTATTGATAGGGTATATGGGTAGTGGTAAGACTACCGTAGGTAAGATGTTAGCTAACGAATTGAAAAGTAGATTCTTAGATTTGGATGAGGAGATAGAAAATAGACTCGAGACTTCTATTCCAACCTTTTTTGAGACTAAGGGAGAGCTGTTTTTCAGGAAAAAAGAGCATCAAATATTAAATGAACTTTTATCGGGAGATTCAGATTTTATTTTGTCAACAGGAGGGGGAACACCATGTTATTCCGGAAATATGGATAGTATGTTGCATCTTGCGGATGCAGTTATTTATCTAAAAGTTTCAATTCCGGGTCTGGTAGAACGATTAATTCCAGAAAAAGAACACAGGCCCCTCATAAAAAACATAGCGAATGATGAGCTGCCAGAATTTATTGGCAAGCATCTATTTGAGCGAAACAACTTTTATTTAAAGGCAAATCATATAGTAGACTGCGACCGAAAGGAGCCGCAGCGTATTGTCCAGGAGATTATTGGTTTACTCGGATAGATAGACGGAGCTGTCCGCTTCTTTTAATTCCACAATTATGTGTTCTTGCAAGGAGGTAGATAGGGAAATTCCCTTGTAATCTGCCTTTACTGGATATTTTTTGTGGTTTCTATTAACCAATACCGCGGTCTTTAGCTGTTTTAAGGGGACTCTTAAGAAATGATGTACCCCATAGATTAAAGTGGTGCCAGAATTTAATACATCATCTACCAATACTACGGACTGGTCTTTGTAGTCTTCTTCGGGGATGCTGGTACTTACACCGCTTTCCAAGGGATTCTTTTTGTTCATCTGTACTTGGCATAAGACTACTTGGGCATCGGTTATTTCTTGTAGTACCGATTGTATTTTCTTTGCAAAACTCAATCCGCCACCTTCTATGCCCGCAATGATGATCACCTCTTCATTTACATTAGCTTCATAAATTTGATAAGCCATGCGTTTAATCTTATGTTGAATCTGCTCGTGGGATAATATCTTATTAGACATAGTACTTCTTATTTAGGTTCAAAGATAAAAAACAGTTCTTTATTTGCTCTTGGTTTTATGGAATTGTAGGCAACTTCTAAAACTTTAAAATTAAAATGGTCCCCAAAAAGGCCTTTGTATTCCTCTGGGCTTCCCCCGTACGGAGGTCCGGATTCTGTTAGGGGGAAGGTGAACAACAACCCTACTAGTTTTCCGGTAGGTTTAAGGAGTTGCTTCATTTTGTGTACATACTGTGGGCGTAAGCCTGGGTCTAGGGCGCAAAAAAAAGTCTGTTCCAAAATCAGGTCAAAATCTGAAAGGTCCAAATTAAAAAAATCCCCTTCAATAATTCGGTCTTGGGGGTAATGGGGTAGCTGCACTTTAATACGGTCCAAGGGCGGTTTAGCAATATCTACAATGTATACATTAGTAAAGCCTGCTGCAATCAAATAAATAAGCTCATAGGCGTTTCCTGCACCGGGGATTAGGATTTTAATGTCCTTATTGGGCAACTGGTCTATATAAGTGGTTAGGGGAGGAGAGGCATACCCTATATCCCAACCGGTACTTTCATTTAGATACTTATTTTCCCAGAACTCTTTAAGTTGTTTCATCATCCTTCTTGTTGGCGGTGGCATCCTCAGTTCCTTCTTCCAAGTATTCCGTAATATCCCTTCGGTCCTTTTTGGTAGGCCTTCCCATTCCTTTTTTACGATAGTAGTCCTTGGAATATTGTAACAGTTCATTGTGTTCAAAAGCTTCCTTGGGGGTGGTGTCCTTTCTATAAATGTCTACCAACTTAGCGCCCACCCTACTTTTGGGAATGTCCAAAACCGTTAATTCGTAATTAATTTGGTTCTTTCTAACCACAATCTTATCCATGGGATATACCTCTCGAGAGGGTTTAACAACCTGATCGTTTACTTTAACCTGTCGTTTTTTACATGCTTCGCTAGCGATATTCCGTGTCTTAAAATAACGGATACTCCATAAGTATTTGTCTATTCGCATAAACTATTCAAATTCTTTGTTAAGGTCTCCTACAAAAATAGGGGAAAATTGTATCTTGGCGCCTTTAAATACGAAATCAATGATGTTAAGGAAAATTCTATTGCTAGCTTTTATTTTTGTTGCTGTCTGGTCCTGTAAAAAGGACGATAGTCCTTCCATAGAAGTGGTGCCCCCTAGATTACTGAGTGAGGTTGCTGTGGAAAATGATGCGACAATTAAGGAGTTTTTGGATAACCACTTTTATAACTATGAGGAATTTGCCAATCCAGGTCCGGATTTCGATTATCGAATTGTTATAGATACCATTGCTGGTGATAATGCCGATAAAACACCTTTAAGTGAACAGGTGCTAACTGAAGTGATTAAAGTTTCTTCCAGTGATTTAGGATTGAATACGGAAGTGGAAGAAAAAGACATAGAACATACCCTATATTACCTCATCGCCAGAGAAGGAGTGGGGAATCAGGCTACAGCTAAGGATTCGGTATATTTAAGGTATAAGGGGAGTCGCCTAGACGGGACTGTTTTTGATAGTAGGCTGGGGAGTCCAACTTGGTTTGATCTCCCAGGATCCTTATCCAAGCAAGCTGCTCCATCTATTACTGGTTTTAGACATGGAATGGCTAAGTTTAAGGCTGGTGGCGAAATTATCGATAACGGGGATGGTACTTTTAAAGTGAAAGGCAGTGGTATTGGACTCATTATTATGCCCTCTGGTTTGGCTTATTTTCAAAGTGCTGCAGTTGGGCAGGCCTACGCACCATTGGTGTTTGAAGTGGACCTTTTGGTGGCCAATACCAAGAAGGATGAAGAGGATAATATAATTAAGTAGTTAACGTATATAACATAGGTTAAAGACCTAGTAAACCGACGCTTGAAACTAATTCAGGAGTCGGTTTTTTTATGACTTTTAGTGATGTTTTCATGGGTTTTTGTTACCGTGGTCACCTATAGTAGGAAGGTGAAAAGTTCAAAGTTCAATGTCTCAATACTAAAATCTCTAAACTATTAATTGTGACATCGGCTCCGCTAGTCTACAGCCCAGGGTAACAAATATCATTTCAATACATTTTTGCCTATTATTTCATTTACAAATTAGCACATTCGCAAATTGTTACATTGAGTTGCGTTAGCTATTGCAGCGGCATCCTTTTTTGGCCATGTCTGTTGCCACCCTGACCTGGAAGGTTTTTCTAACCTTGTAGGTCTTGTTCACTATGGCTAAAAAACATGAGAAAAGGAAAGCCTTACCACCGAAGGGGCGAAAAAAGATACAGCGGAAAGAGCGACCCGATAGGGGAACGCCCCAAACGACGTGTTCAAAGATTTAGATTCAAAGTTCAAGGTCATAAAACACAAAGTCCACTGGACACTGAGCACCCTTCATTCTACTCAATATTCAGTACTAACCAATTGTTCCCCGATTACTGGCCACTGAGCCCGCTCTCATTACTCACTGCTACAACAAAAAAAACCGCCCATCAAATTAAGCTTGATGAGCGGTTCTATTAGCACTGCACTTAACTAAAAGGGCAATGTGGTATTAAATATTCCTGTTAAAGAGTAAGGGCCAAACTCAGTATTAATTGGTCTGGTCTGGTGTCAATTTTATCTCCACTGAATACACCATCAATCACCGTTACCTCATTCTCACTAAAGCCTCTTTCGTACCTTAGGTCGATCCCAAACTTCCCAAAAGAAACTCCAGCACCGATATTGAGTCCAACCGTGAAATCGTTCTCTACGTCCCCAATGGTAATACCATCATAATCCGTATCCAAAATATACTGGAACGCAGGACCTGCAAAAACTTGCAGGGGCCCAATGAGGTTAACACCTAATAGAACAGGAAGGTCCAATTTGCTCATCTCTAAGCTATTGTTGTCATAATCGGACTTAGTCTTGGTGTACACCAATTCTGGTCTTAAATAAATGTTGTCTCCTACCTTTCCAAAAACACCCACGTGGAAGCCCACATTGCTGTCGGGGTTTTTATAGGCTTGTTCGGTAGACTCAAAATAATCCCCGTTGGCGCCGTAGTTTAGACCTGCTTTAATTCCAAAGCCTGGGTCTTTTTGTGCGAATGCAGAAATGCTTACCAAAGCAAAAGCTGCCATTAAAACTGTCTTTTTCATCATAATAAAGTGTTCTTTTAAGTTAAAAAACATTGTCCAATATTACTTACAATGTTTGTACCAGTTTGTCTTAAAAAGAAAAAAACTTAACACAAAAAACGATTATAGCCAAAATTGCCCCATAATGGATTCTTATATTAAAGAAGACCAGTCTAGGGCAAATAAAAGTATATCTCGTTTTCAATCAAGGGCTATCGTCGGCTCTTAAATGTTGGGTTTATTTTCTTTTCAACACTTTTAAAACGGCTTTTTCTATAGCTTTATTATCCAAACCATATTTAGCCATTAATTCTTCTGGAGTACCACTTTCACCAAAGGTATCATTGGTACCAACAAATTCTTGTGGGGTAGGATGCGTGGTAGCTAGGTATCCGGCAACTGTTTCGCCTAAACCTCCCATATAGTTATGCTCTTCCGCACTCACAACACAGCCAGTTTTTTTAACAGACTTTAATACTGCTTCTCCATCAAAGGGTTTAATGGTGTGTATGTTGATTACTTCTGCAGAAATGCCTTGCTTCTCCAGGTTTTCGGCGGCGATCAATGCTTCCCATACCAAATGGCCGGTAGCTACAATTGTTACATCGGTGCCTTCACTTAACATAAGGGCTTTCCCAATTTCAAATTTTTGGTCAACCGGGGTGAAGTTGGCTACTTTTGGGCGCCCAAACCTCAGGTAAACAGGTCCTTCGTGCTCTGCAATGGCAATGGTAGCCGCTTTGGTCTGATTATAATCGCAAGGATTAATAACCGTCATTCCAGGCAACATTTTCATCATCCCTATGTCTTCCAATATCTGGTGTGTAGCACCATCCTCACCTAAGGTTACTCCGGCGTGGGAAGCACATATTTTAACGTTTTTCCCAGAGTAGGCAATAGATTGGCGAATTTGGTCGTATACACGTCCTGTAGAGAAATTGGCGAAGGTTCCTGTAAATGGAATTTTTCCACCTATGGTGAGTCCCGCTGCAATTCCCATCATATTGGCTTCGGCAATTCCGATTTGAAAAAATCGCTCAGGGTTCTCCTCAATAAATTTTTCCATTTTTAAAGAGCCTACCAAATCTGCACATAAAGCCACTACGTTGGGATTGGTTCTCCCTAGCTCTGTTAGTCCGGCCCCAAATCCACTTCTTGTATCGTTTTTACCTTGATCTATATATTTCTTCATCTTATTCTTTCTTAATAGTTATTGGAAAATGATTGGATTAGTAATCTCCGAGGGTCTCTGGATTTTGCGATAATGCATTTTCCAATTGCTCATCGTTAGGTGCTTTTCCGTGCCAAGCGTGGGTATGCATCATAAAATCTACACCATTCCCCATCACCGTGTGTAATAATACACAAACAGGTTTCCCTTTTCCAGTTCTGCTCTTGGCTTCTTTTAATCCATTGATGACGGCTTCTAAGTTGTTGCCCTCTTTAATATCCACAACATCCCAACCAAATGCTTCAAATTTATTTCTAAGATCGCCTAATGGCAAAACGTCTTCCGTGGCACCATCAATCTGCTGTCCATTATAATCTATAGTAGATATAAGGTTGTCTACTTTATTACCTGCGGCATACATAATAGCCTCCCAGTTTTGTCCTTCCTGTAGCTCCCCATCTCCGTGAAGGGTATAGACCAATTTTGAATCCTTATTCAGTTTCTTTGCCTGTGCAGCACCTAGGGCTACGGACATGCCCTGACCTAAGGAACCAGATGCAATACGTACTCCTGGTAATCCCTCATGGGTAGTAGGGTGTCCCTGTAAGCGGGAGTTTATCAGTCTAAAGGTGTTTAATTCGTCAACGGGGAAATACCCTTTCCTAGCCAAAACACTATAGTAGACTGGTGAAATATGACCGTTGGATAAAAAGAATAAATCCTCTCCATTTCCATCCATGTCAAATCCTTCATTAAGCTCCATGATCTCATTGTATAGCGCTACCATAAATTCGGTACAACCCAATGAACCTCCTGGATGTCCTGAGTTAACCTTGTGGACCATTCTAACTATGTCTCTGCGGACCTGAATGGTCAAATCTTGTAATTCTTGAAGTTTCGGCATCTTATCTATTTTTTTTAACACCCCAAAAGTAATGGCTATCTTTTGTGTATACAAGAAGGAGATGTTATATTTTGCGCTTTTAGACCGTTAAACCCCAACTTTATTTTTTTGTTGGGGTCTTAATGACAAGGAGTTGACTATATTTGCGGCTTTAAAACTCTTTTTTTTGAAATTCACCTTACAACATTCAGACAATAGAACCAAGGCCAGGGCTGCAGAACTAGTTACGGACCATGGAAAAATAGAAACCCCTATTTTTATGCCGGTAGGTACCGTGGCATCTGTGAAGGGGGTGCACCAAAAAGAACTTAGGGAAGAGGTTAATCCAGATATTATTCTGGGGAATACCTACCATCTATACCTTAGGCCTAAAACCGAGATTCTTAAGAAAGCTGGCGGACTCCATAAATTTATGGGGTGGGACCGTAATATATTGACGGATAGTGGGGGATTTCAAGTGTATTCCCTATCCAACAGCAGAAAGATTAAGGAAGAAGGAGTGCGATTTAAATCGCATATAGACGGTTCCTACCACGTATTTACCCCAGAGAATGTAATGGAGATACAAAGGGTAATCGGAGGTGACATAATTATGGCCTTTGATGAATGTACTCCCTACCCATGCGACTATAACTATGCTAAAAGATCTATGCATAGAACCCATAGGTGGTTAGATCGTTGTATTAAGCATTTGGAAAAAACGCCTTTTACTTACGATTATGCGCAGACATTCTTCCCCATTGTTCAAGGGTCCACTTATAAGGACCTTCGAAAACAATCTGCAGAGTATATTGCAGGGGTGGGGGCAGAAGGAAACGCCATAGGTGGACTATCGGTGGGGGAGCCTGCTGAGGAAATGTACGCCATGACAGAGATTGTCTGCGATATTTTACCCGAGGATAAACCCAGATACCTTATGGGAGTGGGAACACCAATAAATATTTTGGAGAATATAGCCCTGGGAGTAGATATGTTCGATTGTGTGATGCCTACCAGAAATGCGAGGAACGGAATGCTTTTTACAGCACATGGCACCATCAATATAAAAAATAAAAAGTGGGAGGACGATTTTTCTCCTTTGGATGAAATGGGCACTACTTTTGTAGATAGGGAATATTCCAAGGCCTATCTAAGGCATTTGTTTGCTGCAAATGAGTATTTAGGAAAGCAAATTGCAACCATCCACAACCTCGGATTCTATATGTGGTTGGTGAGAGAAGCTAGAAAGCATATTTTAGCGGGGGATTTCTATGAGTGGAAAACCAAGATGGTAAAACAAATGGATAAAAGATTATAGGTGCTTAGTATAATAGACAAATACATATTAAAACGCTACCTGGCAACCTTCTTTGTGATGTTGATGCTGTTTGTGCCTATTGGTATTATGGCCAACTTAGCAGAGCAAATAGGTAAAATGATAGACAATGAAGTGCCCTTGGCAGAAATTGTGCTGTACTACTGGAATTTTACGCTGGTGATTGGGAATCTATTATTTCCAATATTTCTTTTTCTATCGGTAATTTTCTTTACTTCCAAACTGGCCAATAACACGGAAATTGTGGCTATTCTAAGTTCGGGTGTATCCTATGGTAGATTCTTGAGACCTTATATGATAGGGGCTACTATAATCGCCATCCTTATGTTTCTAATGAATATGTTTATTGTTCCTAAGGCCAGTATAGGGTATAACGAATTTAAGTTTAAATATCTCAAAAGAGGGAAGCAGGATAGAGTTACTACCAACATCTTTAACCAGTTGAACGAGACCGACTTTCTCTATGTAAGTTCTTTTGACCCTGCCAGGCAAATTGGCTATAACTTTACCATGGAGCGCTTTAAGGAGGATAATACGCTCGACTTTAAAATGTCTGCGGCCAATATAAGATGGGTGCCCAAGGATAGTGTGTACCGACTTACTTCCTATTCCAAAAGGAAGCTGGTAGATGGGAAAGAAGTAATAGAAACCAAAAAGAGGTTAGATACCATTTTTAATTTTAAAATAGACGACCTAACCCCGGTTTCCTATATCGCGGAAACCAAAAATATGTTTGAGCTCAATAAATTTATTGAAGATCAAAAAAAGAAGGGTGCATCTAATATAAACAGCTATGTATTGGTGAAATACAAACGCTGGGCCTTGCCTATCGCGGCCTTTATCCTTACCGTAATTGCCGTTGCGGTATCCTCCGTGAAAAGAAGGGGAGGCATGGGTGTTAATCTGGCCTTTGGTATTGGGGTTGCCTTTATTTATATCTTTTTCGATAAGGTATTTGGTACCCTCGCCGAGCAGTCGGGCTTTTCCCCTCTCATGGCAGTCGTAATTCCCAACGTCTTATTTGGGATTATTGGTTTTTACCTATTGCAAAATGCCAAACGATAAACTTAAGAATTACCTACACCTCCATTTTATTGTTTTTATATGGGGCTTTACCGCGGTCTTAGGGAAATTAATAACCATTGATGCCCTTCCCTTGGTCTGGTTTCGGATGGGGATCGCTTTCTTGTTGATTTTAGCATATATCAAATTCCGACATCTTCAACTTAAAGTACCTCCCAGAGTTTTACTACTATTAATAGTTGCAGGAATGGTGATTGCCATGCACTGGGTTACCTTTTTTATGGCAATTAAGGTTTCTAATGTATCCGTGGCATTGGTCACCATGTCTACCGGTGCATTTTTTGCCTCTTTGATGGAGCCTATCTGGTATGGCCGTAGGTTAATAGGCTATGAGGTTGTTTTTGGTTTGGTAGTAATGCTAGGGCTTTATATAATGTTCAATGTGGAGGGGAATTACTTGTATGGAATTGTATTGGCACTGGTTTCTGCATTTTTGTCGGCAGTGTTTTCGCTGATCAATGGAAAGTTGGTGCAAAATAACAAACCTTCCGTTATCTCTTATTATGAATTGGGGAGCGGGGTCTTATTGCTTACTGTATACCTAGCCTTGAGTGGGCAGTTTTCCAAAGAGTTCTTCCACCTATCCATAGCGGATTGGGGTTATATCTTTATTCTGGCATCGGTCTGTACCGCTTATGCCTTTATTGCCTCGGTAAAGGTGATGCGGTTTATAAGTCCCTATACTGTGATGCTTACTACCAATCTGGAGCCCATATACGGGATTGTGCTTGCCTTCTTAATATTTGGGGACAGTGAGAAAATGAATCCGGAATTCTATCTGGGAGGTCTTATTATCCTTGCAACTGTAGTAGCCAATGGGGTATTGAAGAATAGAAAAAAATTAAAAAAAATAGACTAAGGGGGTGCCTTCCCTTTAAAGTTTTATATTTGCCTATTGAAATTGAATAGAACTAAACCTGTATACCTATGGAGTATTTAGATTTTGAACTTCCCATTAAGGAGCTTGAAGAGCAGTTAGATAAGTGCATGATAATTGGTGAGGAGAGTGAAGTTGATGTTTCGGAAACCTGTAAGCAGATAGAGAAAAAATTAGAGGATACCCGCAAGGAGATATATAAGAATCTTACCGCTTGGCAGCGTGTGCAATTGTCTAGGCATCCTAACAGACCCTATACATTGGACTATATTAAAGCCATTTGTGGGGATACTTTTCTAGAGCTCCACGGGGATCGTAACGTTAAGGACGATAAGGCCATGGTAGGCGGACTCGGGAAAATTGGGGATCAATCCTATATGTTTATTGGACAGCAGAAAGGATACAACACCAAAACAAGACAGTACCGTAACTTTGGTATGGCTAACCCGGAAGGGTATAGAAAGGCCTTAAGACTTATGAAGTCTGCAGAAAAGTTTGGAGTGCCCGTAGTGTGTTTAATAGACACTCCTGGTGCTTACCCAGGTATTGAGGCCGAAGAAAGAGGACAAGGCGAGGCCATTGCAAGGAATATCTTGGAAATGACCCGTTTAAAAGTGCCCATTATTGTGCTTATCATTGGAGAAGGTGCTTCTGGAGGTGCCTTGGGGATTGGTGTAGGCGATAAGGTGTTGATGTTAGAAAATACCTGGTACTCGGTTATTTCCCCAGAATCCTGTTCTTCTATACTTTGGAGAAGTTGGGAGTATAAGGAGCAAGCGGCAGAAGCTTTGAAGCTTACTGCTAAGGATATGAAGAAGATGAAGCTGATCGATGAGATTGTAAAAGAACCCATAGGAGGTGCTCACGCAAACCGTGAGAAAACCTTCGAAATTGTAAAAGGGAAGATTGTGGAGCATTATGAGGAATTGAAAAAGTTATCACCAAAAGATCTGGTAAATAACCGGATGAATAAATATGCCGATATGGGGGTGTTTAATGGATAGCATCCCATTTTATAGCGCTGAAAAAATCTGGAGCAGTATTTCTCCAGTTTTTTTTTGCTTATAAACAAATTTCGTAACTTATTAACAGGGTGAATGTTGATGAACTGTTAATATCCCCAAGCCCCATTTAATTCTTATTTGTTAATTTAGTACTCATGGAAAAAACGAACCCAATTGTTGGTCATCGAATAGATAAATCCACCATTATTAACTTAGAGAAAGGTAAAGTTCCACCGCAAGCGGTTGATTTGGAGGAGGTTGTGCTGGGTGCGATGATGATTGATAAAAAAGGGGTGGATGAGGTGATAGATATCCTTCATCCCGAAGTTTTTTATAAAGAAGCCCATAAATACATTTATGAGGCTATTTTTAAGTTATTCGAAAATTCCGAGCCTGTTGATTTATTAACCGTTTCCTCACAATTGAAGAAGGACGGTCGCTTGGAAAAGGCGGGGGGTGATTTTTATCTTATAAAACTCACTCAAAAAGTAGCTTCTTCGGCGCATATAGAATTCCATGCACGTATTATTCTTCAGAAGTTTATTCAGAGAAGCCTTATAAAGATTTCCAATGAGATTATTGAGGAGGCATATGAGGATTCTACCGATGTTTTTGACTTGTTGGATACGGCAGAGGCCAAACTTTATGACGTTACCCAAGGAAACCTAAAGCGATCTGCAGAAACCGCTCAGAACTTGGTTATCCAAGCAAAGAAAAGAATTGAGGAGATTGCTGGTAAAGAGGGGCTTAGTGGAATTCCCTCAGGATTTGATAAACTAGATAAGCTTACCTCTGGTTGGCAGCCCAGTGATTTAATTATTGTTGCGGCTCGTCCAGGTATGGGTAAAACAGCACTTACCCTATCCATGGCTAGGAACGTTGCTGTTAACTCTAATATGGGAGTGGCTTTCTTCTCCTTGGAGATGTCCTCGGTACAGCTAATCACCAGGTTAATATCTTCCGAAACAGGATTGTCCTCAGAGAAGTTGCGAACTGGAAAGTTAGAGAAGCACGAGTGGGAGCAACTAAACGTGAAGGTGAAGTCTTTAGAATCGGCACCTTTGTTTATTGATGATACGCCTTCCTTGTCTATATTTGACCTACGGGCAAAGGCACGACGATTGGCTTCGCAGCACGATATAAAGATGATCATGATCGATTATCTTCAGCTGATGACCGCAGGAGGTACCCAAAAAGGGGGGAATCGTGAACAGGAAATTTCTACCATCTCCCGAAACCTTAAGGCCTTGGCTAAGGAATTGAACGTTCCGGTAATAGCCCTGTCACAGCTATCGCGTGCCGTGGAAACGAGAGGGGGTAGCAAACGGCCAATTCTTTCGGATTTGAGGGAATCGGGTGCTATTGAGCAGGATGCGGATATTGTTTCCTTTATCTATAGACCAGAGTATTATAAAATTGATGAATGGGATGATGAGGAGCGTTCCCCAACGGCGGGACAGGCAGAGTTTATTGTGGCAAAACACAGAAACGGTGGCTTGGAGAATATTCGACTGAAATTCCTTGGGCATTTAGGTAAGTTCGATAACTTGGATGATTTTGATTCCCCCTTCGAATTTCAGTCTAAAATGAATGAGGACAATGATAATCCGTTTATTACCAAAGGATTGCCCGATGCCAATGAGGCTTTTGGGAGTTCTATGAACCACGGAACCATGCCCGATGATAATGATGTTCCTTTTTAGAAACATCCACTATAGTATGATAGGTAGTTGATAGGTAAGAGTTGTAATGATTTAAATAAAACATTCAATGAAAAAGTACATTTGGCCCCCAAAGTTTTTTGGAGGCCTTTTTTTTGCAATATGCTGTTTACTATGGGGAGGCTCCCTCCATGCCTCTACCATACTCATTCCTATGGATGCGGAGGGGCAAAAAAATCACCTAAAGGCTTATGGGATTACCTACTGGGTACTATCTAACCAGCAAAAAGTACATTGGTTGTTAAATTATAGGGGTGGTTCTTTTTTGCTCCCGGATGGAGAGCATATCCGTAGGGAATGCCAAATTAGAGGGGTCTCTTATGAGATTCTATCGGACCAACAGGCGCAAGGAATTTTGGAGGGTATCAGTAGTCCGTCTAAAAACCAAGAGGCGGTAATTTTAGAAAAGGCCCCTAAAATTGCGGTGTATACTCCAAAGGGCAATGCCCCTTGGGACGATGCCGTCACCATGGTGCTTTCCTATGCAGAGATTCCCTATGATAAAGTATATGACCAAGAGGTGCTGCAAGACCAATTGGTGCTGTACGATTGGCTGCATTTGCATCATGAGGATTTTACCGGACAGTATGGGAAATTTTATGGAGCGTATAGAGCGGCACCTTGGTATATTGAAAATAAACAGCAGGCAGAGGCCTTGGCCCAAGAGCTTGGTTTTGCCAAAGTTTCAGATCAGAAGGGAGCGGTAGCTCGTAAAATCGGAAACTATGTAGTAGGAGGTGGCTTTATGTTTGCTATGTGTTCTGCTACGGATAGCTTTGATATTGCCCTGGCCGCCGAAGGAGTAGATATTTGCGAACCGATGTTTGACGGGGATCCGTCGGATGCCAATTATCAATCCAAGCTCAATTACGATAAGACCTTTGCATTTACTAATTTCATATTGGAGCGCAATCCACTGATCTACGAGTTTAGTACTATAGATACGACCCGTAAAAGAACGGGTATCTCAAAAGAATCCGATTATTTTTCCTTGATGGAGTTTTCGGCAAAATGGGATCCTGTTCCCACTATGCTCTGCCAAAACCATACGGCTTTGGTAAAAGGTTTTATGGGGCAGACCACAGCTTTTAGTCGAGATCAGATAAAGCCTACCGTATTGGTGCTAGGGGAAAATAAGATTAATGGAGAAACGCGCTATATCCATGGAGTAAAAGGAAAAGGTTTTTTTACTTTTTATGGAGGGCACGATCCTGAAGATTATCAACACAGGGTTGGAGACCCTAAGACCGAACTGGAGTTGCATCCTAACTCCCCTGGGTACAGGCTAATCCTGAACAATGTGCTTTTCCCTGCGGCAAAGAAAAAAAATCAGAAAACCTGATAGGTGCTAGTTTTTGGGGGAATGGTAAGGAGCAGTGTAAAATAAAATCCCCGAGGAATGCCCCGGGGATGCTATATGTCTTATATGCTGAAACCTAAAAAGGTACTCATTAATTTATAGTGAAAAGCGATTTTGCTTAACTCGTTACCAGCTTTTCTAAGATTCGCTCTACGCCGTAATCGTCATTGCTGCTAGTCTTATAGTTGGCAGTTTCAATAACATCGGGATGTGCGTTCTCCATGGCAAAACTAAAATGGCCCATCGTCAACATCTCTAAATCGTTGTTATAGTCACCAAATACCATAGTCTCTTGTTTGCTAATTCCGTATTTCTGTTGCAGTTTCTCCAGCGCGTATCCTTTGTGAGCGTTTATATTGGAGATATCCAACCAATTTTCACCGGATACTTTTACTTTTAGCTCGCCTTCCAAGTGCTTTAGCAAGGGGTATATGTATTTTTCGGAACTTTCGTAGTGATAGAGCGCAATCTTTAGGATTTCACCGGTAAATGTGGAGAGGTCTTCCAAAATACTGAACTCGGAATAGTACTCCTTTAGAGTGTCCTTAAAAGTTTGTGACTCTCCGCTAATAAAGGCATTTTCCTTCCCACAGAGAACCATATGTACGCCTTCAGTATCCTTAAGAAGCTCTATTACCTCCGTAATAATTCGATTTTCTAAGGGGGTAGAGAGCATCTCTTTCTCTCGCTTCCTAATATAAGCTCCGTTCTCGGCTACTACAATTATATCGTCCTTAATGGCCTGTAGTTTGTCAACGATGCTTAAATATTGACGACCGCTGGCAGCTACGAATTTTATGTCCTTGTCCTTTAGTTTTTGAAATAGGGAAAAGAATTTGGGGCTTACTTCATGTTTGGAATTTAATAAAGTTCCATCCATATCCGTTACCACCATTTTTACTTTTGATAAATCCATTCATTTTTATTTAATCTACAAAGGTATTGGATATATCTGTATTGGCCTCCTAGTTGTTAAAAGTTTCACATTTGCGGATAGATTATACTTATAAATTAAGGGAAGTGGTCTGTAAACAGTGAATTATTTCATCATATTCCCGAAATTAGCAACTTAATTAAAAAGAAATATGCAGTTCTATCAGACAGAAATTAGGTTGCGGGCCCATAATAGGGGATTTCATATTATTACCGAGCACATTTTGGATAGTATGCCAGAAATAAACAAAATAAAGCAGGGGATGTTGCAGGTTTTTATAAAACATACTTCGGCCAGTTTAACCATTAATGAAAATGCCGACCCTACTGTTAGGACCGATTTTGAGAGTCATATAAATAGGATGGTACCGGAAAATGCACCTTATTATATCCATACCTATGAAGGGCCCGATGATATGCCTGCCCATATTAAATCTTCTTTAATGGGAGCGTCGGTTCAAATCCCTATTACAAACGGTAGGCTAAATTTAGGGATATGGCAAGGAATATACCTGTGTGAACACAGAGACTATGCAAGCGGAAGAGCGTTGGTGGTAAGTTGCTTTGGGATTTAGGAAGCTATGGATGGCGATAGGATATTTATAAAAAAAAATCCTGCTCCGAAAAGAAGCAGGATTTTATAAGCGAGATGTGTTATTAATTTATTTTACTTTGTCTACGATAGCCTTAAAAGCTTCTGGGTGGTTCATGGCCAAATCTGCCAAAACCTTACGGTTTAGCTCTATGTTGTTGGCTTTAACCTTACCCATAAACTGAGAATAGGACATTCCGTGCATTCTGGCACCTGCATTAATACGGGTAATCCATAGAGAACGGAAAGTTCTTTTCTTATTTCTACGGTCTCTATAAGCATATAACATTGCTTTTTCAACCGCATTTTTGGCTACTGTCCAAACGTTTTTACGTCTTCCAAAGTAACCTTTGGCCTGCTTCATTACTTTTTTTCTTCTAGCTCTAGAAGCAACTGAATTTACTGATCTTGGCATATTTTAAATTGTTTTTTGTAGTAGGCGGTCAATTTGTGACGCTTTTAGTGCTCCATTGTTTTTGGCAAAGAAGCGGCCTAACTCCAGGGTTAATAATTACCGACTGAACGATTACTTTAAACGTAATTGTTCTTTAATACTGTTAACATCCGACTGGTGCACTAGTGCAGTGTGGGTTAACGCAAGCTTACGCTTCTTAGACTTCTTCGTTAGAATATGACTTTTAAAGGCATGCTTTCTTTTAATTTTACCGGTACCGGTTAGCTTAAAACGCTTTTTGGCACTGGATTTTGTTTTTTGTTTAGGCATTTGCTTCCTATTTATTAATTATCTCGCTTACTATTTTTATGCTGGCATAGGCCAGTAACTGTCCAAAGCCCTAAGGCTTGGATTTATTTTTTGGTTTTGGGAGCAATGAACATCGTCATTCTTTTGCCCTCCAATCGCGGCATCTGTTCTACCTTGCCTAGATCTTCCAATTCGGAAGCCAGTCTAAGCAAGAGAATTTCACCTTGATCCTTATAAACAATAGATCTACCTTTAAAGAATACATAGGCCTTTAATTTGGCACCATCCTTTAAAAATTTCTCTGCATGTTTCTTCTTAAACTCGTAGTCGTGATCATCGGTTTGTGGACCAAATCTAATTTCCTTGACGATAACTTTACTCGCTTTAGACTTCATAGCCTTTTCGCGCTTCTTTTGTTCGTAAAGAAATTTCTTGTAATCTATGATCTTACATACCGGTGGATCTGCCTTTGGGGAAATCTCCACCAAGTCCAATTCCATTTCCTTGGCTTGGGCAATGGCATCCCTAGTGTTGTACACTCCTACTTCTACATTGTCGCCAACCAACCTAATTTTGGGCGATAAAATCTTTTCATTGATATTGTGGGGATTTTTATTCTCCCTTCTAGGTTGTGGTCTAAAACGTTTTCTTATTGCTATGGCTCTACTTTTTTAATTAAACTTATTTTTTTTAAAACGACTTTAAGGTACTATTAATTTCATTAGTTACCAAGTCAGAAAAGGCTTTTATAGTGATGGAACCAAGATCTTCACCGCCATGACGTCTAACGGAGATGGTCTCTTCCTTTTCTTCATTCTCGCCAACAATTAACATGAACGGGATTTTTGTTAATTCTGCTTCCCGTATTTTTTTGCCAACTGTCTCATTTCTATTATCAATGAGGGCGCGAATGTCGTTATTTTCCAAGGAATTTAAAACTTTTTCGGCATATATTTCATGTTTTTCGCTAACTGGAAGGATAATTGCCTGTTCTGGCACTAGCCAAAGTGGGAAATTACCTCCGGTATGCTCCAGTAATAGGGCTATAAATCGTTCCATGCTTCCAAAGGGTGCGCGGTGAATCATTACTGGCCTATGAAGCTCATTATCGCTTCCTTTGTAATTTAGGTCAAAGCGCTCTGGAAGGTTGTAATCTACCTGAATAGTTCCTAACTGCCAGTTTCTTCCCAAGGCATCCTTAATCATGAAGTCGAGCTTAGGTCCGTAAAAAGCTGCCTCACCGCTTTCAATTACAAAGTCTAATCCCTTTTCTTTAGCGGCATCAATAATGGCATTCTCTGCCCTTTCCCAATTCTCAACAGATCCTATGTATTTCTCAGGTTTTTCCAAATCCCTAACGGAAACCTGTGCGGTAAACTTTTCAAAGCCTAAGGATTCCAACACATAAAGCGTAAGGTCTATAACATTCTTAAATTCTTCCCCTAATTGGTCGGGTGTACAAAATATATGTGCGTCGTCTTGGGTAAAGCCACGTACTCTGGTTAGACCGTGGAGTTCGCCGCTCTGTTCATATCTATATACGGTGCCAAATTCTGCATAACGTATAGGAAGGTCCTTGTAGCTATAAGGTTTGGTATTGTATATCTCACAGTGATGGGGGCAGTTCATCGGTTTTAAAAGAAACTCCTCATCTTCCTTAGGAGTTTTTATGGGTTGAAAGCTGTCCTCTCCGTATTTGGCGTAATGCCCAGAAGTAACATAAAGTTCCTTTTGGCCAATATGTGGAGATACCACCATATCGTACCCAGCTTTCTTTTGTGCCTTTTTAAGGAATTGCTCTAACCTTTCCCTTAAAGCGGCTCCTTTAGGTAACCATAAAGGAAGTCCAGGTCCTACTTTTTGGGAAAAGGTAAATAGCTCCAATTCTTTACCTAATTTTCTATGATCTCGTTTTTTTGCTTCTTCCAGAAGCTGCAAATATTCGGTAAGCTCTTTCTGTTTGGGAAATGAGATTCCGTAAACTCTAGTCAGTTGTTTATTGTTTTCGTCTCCCCTCCAATAAGCTCCTGCAACACTCAATATTTTGATGGCCTTAATGATACCCGTATTGGGGATATGGCCCCCACGACATAAATCAGTGAAAGTGTCGTGGTCGCAAAAACTAATGGTGCCGTCCTCTAAATTTTCAATTAGCTCTACCTTGTACTCGTTCTCTTGAGAACGATATAAGTCTAAAGCATCGGCCTTAGATACAGAGCGCATTTTAAAATCGTGCTTCCCTCTGGCAATTTCCAAAGCTTTTTTCTCGATGGTGGGGAAATCCTTTTCGGAAATCGTATGATCACCAAAGTCTACGTCGTAATAAAATCCGTTTTCAATAGCGGGCCCAATGGTGAGCTTAATGCCAGGATATAATTCTTCTAGTGCTTGTGCTACCACGTGGGAAGTGGAATGCCAAAAGGCCGTCTTCCCTTCCTTATCTCTCCAGCTATAAAGAACAAGGGAGCCATCTTCCTGTAATGGACTCACGGTTTCCACCGTGGTTCCGTTGAACTTTGCAGAAATAATGTTTCTTGCCAAGCCTTCACTAATGCTCTTGGCCACATCTATAGGTGTGGTTCCTTTAGCGTATTCCTTAACATTGCCGTCTGGTAGCGTAATTTTGATCATAGGATTCTTTTTAACAGCTGCAAAGATATTGTAAAGGGTTTAGTTGGGCAAAGTTGTTCTGAAATGAATTTTGTTTTTGGATATAATCATAATTATTTCTAA
>NZ_VVIN01000056.1:0-24651 GCF_008711145.1 Arenibacter lacus | reverse complement strand
CTGGTATAGGTGTATTGGGCATTAATAAAATCCAGGAAAGGAATCTTATTAAATGGAAGTTCATAGTTCAATTGCATTTCTTGGGAATGCCTGTTAGGCTCCCCAATATCAAAAAATCCGTCCCAAAGCCCCAAAGCGGGGTCTATCCCTGCATCCGGATTTCCATCTTCCGCAAAATAGTTGCGAACAATATTATTATTGGAGGCGGTAAGATTTAGTCGCAAGGATTTAGTGAGACTATAATTAATGGCATACTGCCAATTAAAAAGGTAGTTACGTTGTTGCAAGAACGGCAACTCTAGCTTTTCCACCCCAGGCTCAAATACATCCCTAAACTTCTGCTGATTAAAGGCCCTATTGATATTAGACTGAAGGGCTACACTTGCCGGTAGCACGTTTATATTTAGATCTTTCAGCCATTTCCAATACCTACTAGTAAATAAGGAGTCCTTTTTTGCAAAAGGCTCTACGGAAAGCGGGTTAAAATTATGGTTATACACAAAGCCGGTCACCACATTCTGGTCGTGCAATTCTGCAATCTCAAAGTCGCGATGATTCACCTCGTTATAGGAGTAATTAAAGGTAAAGTTCTCTACATCGTAGAAACGGGATTCCGATTCTGGCGCCTTGTCTTTTCTAACCCCTATAAAATTAATACTGGTACGCTTTGTATAATCTTCTCCCTGTTGTTTTATAGCCTCGGCATCCTCAGCATTATCTGCAGCTGCAATTCTATCCTTTAGTTTTAAGTCGTCAAACACTGGGTCGAATTCTGGCGTAATCAGTTGCTCCGAAATACCGTAATTAAATGGCAATTGAAGCCCCCAGTTTCTTGGGAAGAGCTGGCCAAAATTAACATTGGTGACCATATCATAAGAAATGGCATCTTCTCTAGCACGCTCATTTGGCATTTGATCCAAGGCACCAAAGCCAGAGGTACTTTTGCTTCCTGTGGCAGAGAGGTTGGCAAAATCTGCCATATTCATATCGATTGCTGCTACGGCTGCCCATCCGCCGTTATTATCCAATCCGGCCAAGCGAAGCTCGTTAAACCAAACCTCCCCTCGGGCGGGCAGGTCATCATCGTTTTTAATACCCACCATCATACTGCGGATACTTCCCAAAGAGGGATTTCCACGAATCCCAATCCGTACCCTTCCTAGGGTTCGGGGATCAAATTCATTTACCTGAACCACTTCCCCATCTACCAATTCGTAGTAATTTACGGTTTGGAGGCTTTGGGAGGCAATACCTGCCGATTTTACTTTTGACAGATCGTCCAGAGCCAGGTCTAGCTGATTTACATCTGGCCATATTTCGGTGGCCGAACTTGTTCCAAAAGGGGTAAACTGCAAGGGCAGTTCTATTTGGTAGTAGTTCTGGGAAAGGTCGCTTCCTATCCTTAAAAATCCAACCAAGGGATGCTCATCATCGGCATAATCGGATTCCACAATCTCCTCGGCATGCATAAACATTTTTAATCGTTTGTACTGCCTAATATCTACGTTGATATTTTTAAAAACTCCTCTAGCGTCCTTAGGTTCCAAATTCTCTACCTTAAAGGACATAGACTGTTCGTTCTGTCTAATTATGGTATTGTTATTATTGAGCCGCTCCCTTTCTACCCCAGGCGGCAATACATAGGGAATAGGTGATCTATTGGCATTTTCCTCAATATTCACGGCATTCACATCTACCAGGGTCCCATCATCGGAGGGATCGGAATCTACTTCTGGTTGTAAGGATCGGGTATAGGTACGCCAATCCCCACGCACAAGGTCTAAGGTGGCGAAACGCAGAATTACATCACTAGAAAATCCGGTGAGGAACATCCGCATAAAACTGATGGACCTAAAGTCGCTTATCCCCCCTTTGGCATCGGTAAAATCCCGTAATGGAATTTTGTATTGTATCCAGCGCTCGTTCAAATTATTACCATTGGGCAGGGTACGGGTAACTCCTTCCTTTATATCCGTTACATAGGTGTCGTTAATAGTGGTTCCCGGCTTCACCTTAATGCGATATTCAAAATAACTATTCACCGTATTCATGGTACCATCCCTATTAATATCCTCCACATCGGGCAAGGTAGTACTCCCCCTACTCTTATTGCCTAAACCTACTGGTGAATTCCCCTCGGGGTTATTGTAATTTAAATAGCGCTCTGGGATACTCCCCTCCCTATCCAGGAAATACTCATAATTATCTAAGGCAGGATCTTCTGGAGGTCCGTTATAGGAAATTCCACCCGCAAAGGTATAGGTTGCCTCCTCTTCATCGTTAAGGCCGTCTAGGCCCACATCCTGCTTTTTTCTATTGTTCTCGTCTGCATCAAAGGCATACACCAAAGACTGGGTAGCGGGCACCTTTCCCCAGGCAGTTTTATAGGTAAGGTCATTAGATTCTGGGTTTACCGGCAATCCATTCTCATATTGCTTTCTCCCATCGGGTAGAATATCCTCGGAAATATTTCCAAAATTGATCACCAGCTCCCCTGCACTGGTAGCTTTCCCATCTACATAAGGATCTAGTACCCAAAACTGCAGGTATTCCACATTAGACTGCTCAAAATTAGTACTGTTAAGGGGTCGCATTATTCCGCCCCACTTCTCCTCTGGCTGCGCTCCATCAAAATCGGGATGGGCATTGTAAGGCCCTTTTAATTGTGGGTAATAGGCCAGGTCCAGGGTATTTTGGGCTAGGGTCTGCCCCTGCGGTACGTCTTGGTTAAAGATATCCTGAATATAGATTCGCCTAGTTTCATTGGTAGAAATATCGTCGTCCCTAATGCTCGATGGGCGTTGGTTACTATAAAAGATGGGGTCTATGGTATACCAGGCCAGTTTAGCCCTACCAAACCCAGATTCCATACTGTTATCCCCTGCCAAATATTCTACAGGCGGACTCGCCAAGGACCATCCCAGGAAGGAACGAATATCGATTAGGGATTGCGCCCCTTCAAAATCGTCCAAATAGGTAGTGGTTTCCCCTTGAAAATTGGCATTTTTGGGAGAATTGGGCTTTAAAAAGGCCACTTCGCCCCGGACCGATAGGTTAGAAGCCACATCGGTATCAATATTGGGAAGTTTATTCGCTAAGCGAGTAAGGAAGGGTACTTCGGTAGAGAAATTACTATTTAGCCCAAAGATGGTATTATTCACCGGTTCTACCCCGTAGTTGGATTTCTGTGTTAATGGTCTTTCATTCAGGTTTAACAAGGTACCGCCAAACATCAGGTTTTTATTGAACTGATGCTCCACATTCACCCCAGAAAAACGCCTCGTCTGTTGACCGAAAACGGCATTGTTCTCTACAGAAATATTAATGGGTGTATTGGAAGCTTCCAAGCTAGGGTCCAAAATCTGCACAGTTCCCGCCTGATAATTTACGGTATAGTCTATCCCTTCCTGTAGCTGTCTCCCACCTGCAGTTACTCGGACCGAACCTTGGGGAACGTTAAATGCCCCAATTGGGATACCACTTGCCCCTTGGGATTTATACCTTCCCTTTAGGATAAACTTATTCTTATCTGCATCTTGCTGTGCGGCTGCGGATGGCAGGGCGTACATATTCCTAAATACGTATTTCTTCTGATTGGCATTATACCCCTGGTCATTTTCTACCTCATAGGTTCCGCCTCCCAACAGCTTGAACAAGAATTCTCCGAAGGGCTCTACCTTGGTGAAGATTATATTTCCGGACTGTGGGTCGATGGTAATTCCTGGGACATAATCGAAGAATCCGTCGCCCCCAGGCTGAATGTCGTTGTAATTGTTTAGTCGGTCTAGATTAAACACCTCCAATAGTATTCGTTCCTCCAAAGCTTTGGGCGTTGTGGGCCACCCACTACCCGGACCCGATTCTACCGGAGTAATATAGTTCCTGGGAGTGGTTTCGTTATAGAGGATGTTAAATTTAAAGTCGTCCTGACTTAACTGGTAGGCCCCTGTAGCATAAATATTCTTCATCATAAGATCCCAGATAGGATCTTTTACATTGGTAATGTTACTTTTCAGCAACTTCAGGATCAAGGTATTATTATTTACAGGTACTTCGGCCCCTGGGGATACGGTAGTGGCATCTAAGCCGCCATTGGCAAATTCCCCTACCTGATACACCTCTCCATTATAGGTGTACTGAAATGCCACACCCAACACCTCGTCGTTACTAAGTCGCTGATTAAGGGATAGGTATCCCAGCTGGGGATTAAAAGTAAAATCCCTGCCTTGCTCCAATTTACGGGCATTTTCCAAGATAGCGTAATCAAAACCTTGGTTTACGGTGTATCCAGGAACGTTGAAGCCGCTTTTTACGGTAGCAATATCCCTTACATTCTGATTTAAGGCCCCTCCGTTTCCAATGAGTGCGGGGTCATAATCGTTGGCAGCGTTGCGTGGTAAGTTCCCAGCAGCCGATGGGTTAAAGAACCCTGCGGGATCTCCGTTATTGTTTCCAATACGCGTTCTATCGCTTAAGATTTCCCCCAAATCCTGAATTGCCACCACATTTCTAATATTCAGGGTTTGCTGACTTCTATTGGTTACCCATACTTCTAGCCTGGTAATCTGCACCTGACTTCGGATATAAGGATAGTTTTCCAAGGCGGCATCATAGTTATCCCTAAAATAATGAGCTAAGAAAAAGTGTCTATCGGCATCGTAATCTTGCGCCCTCAGTTCAAATTCGTTTACGGCACCGCCTCCTTGCGCCACCACGGTATTGCTTTGGGAACGTTGCTCGGAAAATACTCCCGTTACGGTTGTCTTTCCAAATTGCAGTTGTGTTTTCACCCCAAATAGGCTCTGTGCTCCGGTAATTAAGGAGCTGTTAAGCGGCATGCTTACATTACCCACTTCTATTTTCTGGAGGATATCATCTTCGGAGGGTGTATAATCTAACTTTACCAGGTTTTGAAAATCGAAAGTAGCCTCGGTATCGTAATTAGCGGTAACCTGCAAGCGCTCTCCAATTTTACCGAGCATACTAAGGCTGATGCGTTGGTCAAAATCGAAGGAAAGATTGGTACGGTTTCGCGGAGATAGGGAAGGATTGTCATTCTTCTGCCAAATAACCCCTAGATCCATAGCTACAGAACCTTGTGGAATCACCTCTATGGTATTCCCTCCAAATACACTTTCAAAAAAACTATTGTTTACATAAAAATTGGGGAGCAAGTTCTTCCTAGCCGCTTCGGAACCTTCTTTTTTTCCGGAATAGGCGTCTATTTTCTCCTTAAAATAGGCTTTCATCCCCTCACGGCGGGCCAATTCCATGTATTGTTCGGGGGTAAGGATAATGGGATAGGTAATATCATAATCGCCCACGCTCACCGTGTAAATATAGCGATCTAACTGAGGGTCATAGGTATATTTGGAGACGATGCTATCTGGATTTTCCATCACCAGTTTTCCCAGAGCAACCCCGGTTTTAAGGGAATCTACCTCTTGCGCACCGCTTTCCTCTGCGCCCCTATCCTGGGCCAAGGTATTAAAGCCTAGCCCAACTAGAAACACAAATAGTAAGAAATCCCTTAATTTGGATATGAGATAATGTACTGCCCCCTTTTTCAAATTTGCTACAAATTTTTAAGCGCAAATTTTATGATATCTTCTACGCTTAGTCCGGGATCTTGACGTATTACCTTGTCCACCACCTTCTCTGCCTGCTTGCGAACAAATCCAAGAACCTCTAAAGCTGATAACGCCTCATCTTTATTTGTATTGTTTGATGGTAGGGAAAGTTCATCAATATCATAGATTTTCAAGATTTTGTCCTTGAGATCCAATATTACCCGTTGGGATGTCTTGGCCCCGATCCCTTTTACCCCTTGAATGGTTTTGGCATCTCCAGCAGCAATGGCATCCCTAATTTGGGAGGGTGTTAGGGAAGACAACATGGTCCTTGCCGTAGCAGCACCAATTCCCGAAACCGTCATCAACAGTCTAAAGATTTCCCGTTCGGATTTTTCGGCAAAACCAAACAAGGTATGGGCATCTTCCTTCACTTGTAAATGGGTAAATACTTGCACGTTTTCCGCGTCTCCAATTTTAGAAAACGTATGTAGGGATATGTTCACAAAATATCCTACTCCTGCGCATTCAATAACCAAGTAGGTTGGGTTTTTCTCTACTAATTTTCCACGTAAATGGGTAATCATAGGTTGGTGTGGTTTAATACTAGTTTACAAAAGGGGCACCAAAACATGGAACCCCATTAGTTTTTTCTATAAAATGGTTACAAGGAGCTTATACCTTAGAAGCCCTAGCAATTCTTCTTTTCTCCCTTTCCTGCGCATCGAGTACTGCAACTGCGGTCATATTCACCATTTCATCTACACTGGCTCCTAATTGCAGGATATGGACAGACCTTCTAAGCCCTACCATTATTGGCCCTATGGAGTCGGCCTGATTTAACTCCTTCAGCAATTTATAGGTAATATTTGCCGATTCTAAGTTAGGGAAGATCAGGGTATTTACCTTTTTCGCTGCAATTTTGGAGAATGGGAAATTCTCCTGATGCAATTCCTTGTTCAGGGCAAAATCTGTTTGTATCTCACCATCTACCTGTAAGTCTGGATTGTTGGTATGGAGAATTTCTACTGCCTCCCTAACCTTTAAGGCATGGGGATGTGTAGAGGAACCAAAATTAGCATAAGACAGCAAGGCCATCACGGGTGTAAACCCAAAGGTGGAGGCCACATTGGCCGTCATTTGGGCAATTTCGGCAAGCTCCTCGGCATTGGGGTCTATATTGATAGAGGTATCTGCCAAAAACATGGGACCTCTTTCGGTAATCATGATATTGACCGTAGATACCTTTTTTACCTTGGATGCTCTTCCTATCACCTCAAAAACAGGCTTTACCACAGTAGGATAGGCGCGAGAATAGCCCGAAATCATTCCATCTGCATCACCCACCAATACCATCATGGATCCAAAGTAATTACGCTCCCGCATTTTCCTTTCGGCACTGTATAAACTTACCCCGCTACGCTGTCTATTTTCAAAGAACTGCTGTGCATAGCGACTCCTCTTTTCGGCTGTCCCATCGCATCGTGGGTCTATGATCTCAATATCTGCATCAAATTCGAGTTCCTTTTTCAGCTCTTCTATAACCTTTTTGTTTCCTAACAGAATGGGGATAGCCATTCCTTCATCGTAGGCTATTTGGGCGGCTTTTAGCACATTCAAATGATCTGCCTCTGCAAACACAATTTTCTTGGGTGCAACTTTCGCACGATCGTGCAATTGCCTTACCACTTTATTATCGTTACCAGAGCGCTGCCATAGTTCTTCCTTGTACCTATCCCAATCCTCAATAGGGGCTTTTGCCACCCCACTATCCATAGCCGCTTTTGCCACTGCTGGTGGAATTTCGGTAATCAGTCTAGGGTCAAAAGGTTTTGGAATAATATAATCCTTCCCAAAGGTCAGCCTTGTTAAACCATAGGTAATATTCACCTGTTCTGGTACGGTTTCTTCGGTAAGCTCTGCCAGGGCGGTTACTGCTGCCATCTTCATAGCCTCATTAATCTTGGTGGCTCTTACATCTAGCGCACCTCTAAAAATAAAGGGGAATCCAAGTACATTGTTTACCTGGTTGGGATAGTCAGACCTACCGGTCGCCATAATAACATCATCCCTTGTGCTTAGTGCAAGGTTGTAATCTATCTCCGGATTTGGGTTAGACATAGCAAACACAATGGGGTCTTTTGCCATAGACAAAAGCATTTCTGGACTCAGGATATCAGCTTTAGAAAGACCGATAAAAACTTCGGCATCTACCATAGCCTCTTCCAAGGTATTTATTTGGCGATCGGTCGCAAATTCCAATTTCTCCCCGGAAAGATTGGGACGGTCCTTGCGGATTACTCCCTTACTATCCAACATCACAATATTTTGGTCCTTTGCACCAAACGCCTTGTATAAACGGGTACAAGAAACAGCTGCTGCTCCCGCGCCACTCACTACAATACGGACTTCCTCCATTTTTTTGCCAGTAAGTTTTAAGGCGTTAATTAAGGCCGCTGCAGAAATGATAGCCGTTCCGTGCTGATCATCGTGCATAATAGGAATATCCAATTCTTCTTTTAGCCTACGCTCTATCTCGAAAGCTTCCGGGGCTTTTATATCCTCTAGATTGATCCCACCAAAGGTAGGCGAGATAATTTTCACCGTCTCAACAAACTTATCTACGTCGGTGGTATCCAATTCGATATCGATACTATCGATATCGGCAAAAATCTTAAACAAGAGGCTTTTCCCTTCCATTACCGGTTTAGAGGCTTCCGGACCAATATCACCCAAGCCCAACACGGCGGTTCCGTTGGAGATTACCGCCACCAAATTTCCTTTGGCAGTATATTTATAGGCATTTTCCTTATCCTTGGCAATTTCCAAACAAGGTTCTGCAACCCCGGGAGAATATGCTAAGCCTAGATCCCGTTGGGTTGAATAAGGCTTTGTAGGTACAATCTTTATCTTTCCTGGTTGGGGTTTTGCGTGATACACTAATGCTTCACGTCTGGTTCTTTGCTTACTCATTGGTTCATTTTTGAACAACAAAGTTAAGAGTATTTTTAAACTAAACGGATATAAAAATGATTCGTCGGCGGATTGAAGGCTTATAAAAAGGGTCGAAGCTGTTCTGGGGTAAATCGCCCAAAACCTCACCGTCCTAAAGAGGCCTCCTTCAATTCCCAAAGAGAGCAAAATAGCTAAACCACTTATTTAAAGCCCCCTAACTAAATCCCATAGCACGGATGGGCTCCTAAACCAGTCATCAAGTGTTATCCCTTACTATCATTGTTCCCTTTTGGGTGTATGTACGCCCTCTGAATAGTGAGCTTACTTCTTTAAAAAGTCTATATTTCTTTTAAGGCCAGTGTATTTAGTTCGTTTTACGGCCGATTTCTGGAATACCTTTCTAAAGACCTCCTCGGTAATTTCTTCCCAATCCTTTTTGGTCATGGAGAGCAATTCTGGCTTTGGGTTAAACAAGGGTTCTTGGTGGGGTTTGGAGAAACGGTTCCAAGGGCAGACATCCTGACAAACATCACATCCAAACATCCACTCGTCAAATTTCCCCTGAAACTCAGATGGAAGTTCATCTTTTAGCTCAATGGTAAAATAGGAGATACACTTACTACCGTCTACCACATAGGGAGCTACAATGGCCTGGGTAGGACAGGCATCCAAACAGGCGGTACAGGTACCGCAGTGGTCGGTAACCCTAGAATCGTATTCCAGTTCTAGGTCGATGATCAATTCGGCAATAAAATAAAAAGACCCCACCTGTTGTGTAAGCAGGTTACTGTTTTTTCCAATCCACCCCAAACCGCTTTTTGCTGCCCAGGCCTTATCCAATACGGGGGCAGAGTCTACAAAGGCGCGGCCATGGACCTCCCCAATTTCCTCGGTTATAAAGTGATGCAATTGTTTTAATTTGGATTTTATTACATGGTGGTAATCCTGGCCGTATGCGTATTTGGAAATTTTATAAGTGCCCTCTACCTGCGTTTCCTCGGGATAATAATTGAGCAATAGGGAGACCACCGATTTTGACCCTTCTACTAATTTGGTAGGATCTAAGCGTTTATCAAAATGATTTTCCATGTACCCCATTTCCCCGTTCATATTGTTTTGAAGCCATTTTTCCAATCTAGGGGCTTCCTCCTCCAAAAATTCTGCTTTGGAAATTCCGCAGGATAGGAAACCAAGACGCTTGGCTTCCTCTTTTATCAGTTGGGAATATTGGGTCCTATTTTTCAAAACAATTTATCGAGGATTAAACAACAAAGTTACACACTTTGGCTTTAAGGAAATAAGGGGGTCTAATTCTACCGTATCCATGGAAGTAGTCACTTTATATTTCCTGACAATTTCGGTGATCGCAATAATCATTTCAACCATGGCAAAATTATTACCCACACACATTCTTGGTCCTGCTCCAAAAGGATAGTAATAATCACGATACTCCGCTTTTTCAAGCTCCTTAAAACGATGGGGATTAAATTGATTGGGGTTTTCCCAAAAATCGGAATACCGATGCAATTCATATAGAGACATTAATACCAAGGTGTTTTTAGGAATGGACATTCCTTCAAAAGTCCCCTCCTCTAAAGAGACCCTGTCTACAACATAAGCCGGCGGGTACATTCTAAGAGTCTCCTCCAAACACCACTTTGCCATAGGGAACTTCTGATCCCATTGCATGAATGACATTTTGGAAGGATCCGTTTTTTCATTACTTACCTCACGATACACCTCTTCTTGAATTTCTGGATGCTTTGCCAGCAAAAATAATGCAAAGCTCAAGGCATTTGCAGTGGTTTCGTGCCCTGCCGTAAAAAGAATCAGTACTTCATCTATCAATTGGGCATCAGACATTGGAGCGCCGTCTTCGTACTTGGCTTTTAATAACATATCCAATAGATCATCCATTTCTTCGGTCGCAGAACGCCTTTCTTCAATTATTTCTAAGAGAAGGGTCTTGGCCTCTTTTGAAAGCGCTAGATGTTTTCTAATCTCCCCATTTATTTTAAACCACCATTTTAAATAGGGTTGTCGCATTTCCTTGATCAACATTCGTTGATTGGCCTCGGTAATATATTTTAACCGCTTCATTTTATCCCGAAGTGTAGTACTGCTAAAAAGCGATTTTGCCACCACCTGAAAAGCCAGATCACCCATTAGAGGAAATATATCTTTCTCAATTTCCGTGGGTATTCGGTCCAGTTCATAAAGCACAGCTTGGCGCATTACTCCAATAAGGTTTTGTAGTTTATTTTTATGGAATGCCGGTTGTACCATTCGCCTGTGGGTACGCCAATGTTCCCCATTAGAAGTTAGGATACCATGCCCCACATATTTCGCCAGATCCACGGTTTGTAGGGACGATTTCTGGAAGTTCTTATGTTGTTTTTGTAGAATATGCTTAATAAGATCAGGATTTCTTGTAAAGAGAACGGTTTCCTTGTTGGTTACCTTAACTTTAAAAAAATCTCCATAGGCTTCGAAATTCTTATGATGAAATGGCAAAGGGTTTTTAAGAATTGCCCTGGCATTTTTTATGACCTGAAATCTGGATATCAATTTCAATTTGTTCATTAGCTAGGGAGGTATGAATTATTGAATAAATTTGCCCGAATTTAAAAGACACTTTAAAACAATCCTGTCTGTGTACTCCCTTTAATCTTCCCCAAGTGTTTATAGGCCAATTCTGTAACCTCTCGTCCCCTAGGGGTACGCATAATAAAGCCTTGTTGAATTAAAAATGGCTCGTATACTTCCTCTATGGTCTCTGCACTTTCGGACACAGCCGTAGCCAAGGTGGTTATCCCTACGGGCCCACCCTTAAACTTATCAATGATGGTTGCCAATATCTTATTATCCATTTCATCTAAGCCATGGGCATCTACATTAAGGGCTTTTAATCCAAATTTAGAAATTTCGATATCTATGCTTCCATTTCCTTTTATCTGGGCAAAATCGCGCACCCTTCTAAGCAATGCATTACAAATTCTTGGCGTTCCCCTACTTCTACCCGCTATTTCAATGGCTGCTTCCATACTAATGGGGACCTTTAAAATCTGGGCACTACGCGCTACAATCGTAGAAAGAAGTTCGGTAGAATAGTATTGCAATCGGCTTTGAATTCCGAAACGGGCACGCATAGGCGATGTCAATAGTCCGGAACGTGTGGTTGCCCCGATAAGGGTAAAGGGGTTAAGATTAATCTGTACCGACCTGGCATTGGGTCCAGATTCAATCATTATATCTATCTTATAATCTTCCATTGCAGAGTAGAGATATTCTTCCACAATGGGGCTTAAACGGTGAATTTCATCTATGAAAAGCACATCCCTTTCATTGAGGTTGGTCAACAATCCCGCTAAGTCGCCCGGTTTATCCAATACAGGGCCAGAGGTGATCTTAATCCCCACCCCTAACTCATTGGCAAGGATATGGGCCAAAGTGGTTTTACCGAGCCCTGGAGGCCCGTGAAACAAGGTATGGTCCAGTGCTTCGTCCCTACGGTTGGCTGCTTCTACAAATACCTTTAAATTTTCCAATACCTGTTCCTGACCCGTAAAGTCATCAAAGGTTACGGGGCGCAAGGCTCTGTCTATATCCAATTCCTCTGGACTGAATCCATCTGTGGTGGGATCTAAATTCTCATTCATACTTCAAAGATAATGGAATTCGCGTTTCCTTGGATCAATATAGGCCAAATCTCTATGATGTCTTTAGCCTCCCTCTAAATACACCTAAAAGAGCGACTAGTACTCCTTCCTTTAAACTACCGGTGAAGGAGGAATAAAAAACATAATGGCAGTAAAAATTAAGGCATAAAAAAAGTCCATCTTTCGATGGACTTCCTTTTAATACATTGAAGGTGGCTTAATGTTCCAATTCTTCTTCGCCCTCGAACAAAGGAACGTTTTGTGGAACATAATCCTGGGAAGCTATTATATACTCCCCATTATCGTGGGTTTTACTATAATCGTACGGCCATCTGTATACCTGTGGAATTGCTCCAGGCCAGTTTCCGTGAATATGCTCAACTGGCGTAGTCCACTCTAAGGTAGTTGCTTGCCATGGGTTCACGGTAGCTTTTACTCCGTAGAACATACTTTTTATAAAGTTAAAAGCAAAAACCAATTGCACCAAAGCAGCTACGATAGCAAATACGGTCATTAATACCTGTACATCTGCCAAGTCGTCGAACATTGGGAAGGCGGTATTCTCGTAGTATCTACGTGGTACCCCTGCCATACCCACAAAGTGCATTGGGAAAAAGACCCCATACGAACAAACTGCGGTTACCCAGAAATGAACATAGCCTAAGTTTTTGTTCATCATTCTACCAAACATCTTTGGGAACCAGTGATAGATACCTGCAAACATTCCATAAAGGGCAGATATACCCATTACCAAGTGGAAGTGAGCTACCACGAAGTAAGTATCGTGCACGTTAATATCCAAGGTACTATCCCCTAAGATAATTCCAGTTAGTCCCCCAGAAATAAAGGTAGAAACCATTCCGATAGAGAACAACATGGCGGGGTTAAATTGGATATTCCCTTTCCAGAGGGTCGTAATCCAGTTAAAGGCTTTTACTGCAGATGGAATTGCGATCAACAAAGTGGTAAAGGTAAATACCGACCCCAAGAACGGGTTCATTCCAGAAACGAACATATGGTGACCCCAAACAATGGTAGATAGGAATGCAATGGCCAAAATAGAGGCAATCATCGCACGGTATCCAAAGATTGGTTTACGGGCATTCACCGCCAACACTTCAGATACGATACCCATTGCAGGTAGAATTACAATATATACTTCTGGGTGACCCAAGAACCAGAACAAATGCTCATACAATACTGGAGATCCACCTTGGTAATGCAATACTTCTCCTTGGATAAAAATATCCGAAAGGAAGAAAGAGGTACCAAAACTTCTATCCATAATTAGCAACAGGGCTGCTGATAATAATACTGGGAAAGAAACTACCCCAATAATTGCAGTTACAAAAAAGGACCATACCGTTAGTGGCATTCTAGTCATAGACATTCCTTTTGTTCTCATGTTAAGTACGGTAACAATATAGTTCAAAGAACCAAGTAGCGATTGTACAATAAAGAAGAACATGGATACCAGCCATAGCGTCATCCCCAGACCAGAACCTGGTTGTGACATAGGCAGTGCACTCAGCGGCGGATACACCGTCCAACCTGCTGCTGCTGGCCCTGATTCTACGAACAAGGAACAAAGCATAATTATACAGGCAAGGAAGAATATCCAGAAAGACAACATATTCAGGAATCCTGAGGCCATATCCCTAGCACCAATCTGCAATGGAATAAGCAAGTTACTGAACGTACCACTAAGTCCGGCCGTTAACAAGAAGAATACCATAAGGGTACCGTGAATGGTTACCAAAGCCAAATAGACATCGGCATCCATGACACCACCTGGTGCCCATTTCCCCAATATAGCCTCAAAAATACCGAAAGACTCTCCTGGCCAGGCCATTTGCATTCTAAACAGTATAGACATCAAGATCCCCAATGCCCCCATAAACAAACCTGTAATCAGGTATTGTTTGGCGATCATCTTATGATCCTGACTAAAAATATATTTGGTCACAAAGGTTTCTTTGTGGTGGTGTCCGTGATCATCCGAATGACCTTCTACATGTGCGTTAGCTGTTACAGACATAGTTGTAAATTTATATTTTTTTAACGTTATTAATTAGTATCGAACTATTACTGAGCGGCCATAGAATCCCCGAATCTTTGCTGACTAGCAAGCCATTCGTTAAATTCCTCCTCGGTCTCCACAATAATTTTCATCTGCATGTTATAGTGCGATTTTCCACAAATCTTATTACATAATAAAACGTAATCAAATTCCCATGGGTCACTATTCTCTTCACCTAGCGCAGCTCTTTCTGCGCGACGTTCATTAATATTACTCACCTTATCCACTACCTTAGGATCGCGCCTCATTTCGGCGGTGGTAATGGTAGGAGTAAAGGAGAAATGAGTAATCATCCCAGGAACACAGTTCATCTGCGCTCTAAAGTGCGGCATATAGGCTGAGTGAAGAACATCTTGCGATCTAATTTGAAAGTTCACTTTTCTACCTACTGGCAAGTGCACTTCCTTCACTATGATATCGTCCATTGCGTTAGGATCTGAGTTATCTACCCCCAATACATTGGCTTTATCGATATCGATCATACGCACGTTTGCATCTCCTAAAACGTTATCTTCCCCTGCATATCTAGCCGTCCAGCTAAACTGCTGAGCGTATAGCTCTATAATCAGCGGATCGTCGTCGTCATTGATATCCATAATATTAGTCCACGCGTACAGCCCCCATAAAATAAGTCCGGCCAATACAATTACTGGAATAATGGTCCAGATAAACTCCAAACGGTCGTTATCTGCATAAAACAAAGCCTTTTTCCCTTTCTTCCCCTTATACTTATAAGCGAAAAAATGCAAAAGGAATTGGGTAATGATCTGCACAAAGAAGATAACCAGCATGGATACCAACATTAAGGCGTCGTATTCCCCTCCGTGTTCGGAAGCGGCTTTCGGTAAAAGTGTCTTGGAGTATTTAACAAAACTGAAGATGGTTAGACCATATAAAAAGATCATGAACGCCACCATAAGATATCCGTTGTACTTATTATCGGTATCGGTTGCAATTTGTGTATTGCTCCTCCCGATTTGGGACAATTCGAATATCTTAGTCATTTGCCAAATAGCAATTCCAACTAATATTAAAACAATTATGGTTAATAATGCAGTCATCGTATGATTTGATATTATTCTTTAATTAAAATACTAATAGTGAAAATGTTTACTTTCCTCAATAAACGGATTTCGTTTAGGTTGCAAGGGTGCTTTTGTAAGGGCCCTGAACACTACAAAGATAAACAAGCCCGTAAAAAATAATACCGAAGCAATTTCAGACATTCCAATAGACCATTGGTCACCTACCGTACCAGGCATAATAGCAACATAGATATTCATATAGTGTCCTACTAATATAACGATACCTGTCATTACCACGAACCAATTGATTCTTTTAAAGTCACTGTTCATTAATAGCAGTAAAGGGAAAACAAAATTCAATACCAACATTCCCAAGAATGGAACTTTATAATCTGCAATTCTAGTAACAAAATAGGTTACCTCTTCCGGAATATTCGCGTACCAGATCAATAGGAACTGAGAGAACCATAGGTAGGCCCAGAAAATACTGATACCGAACATAAACTTCGCCAAATCGTGGATATGGCTATTATTTACATCTTTTAAATACCCTTTAGATTTCAAGTAGATGGTCACCATAGCGATAGCCGTAATTCCAGTAACGAACATACTGGCAAAGATATACCATCCAAATAGGGTACTAAACCAGTGCGGATCTACACTCATTATCCAATCCCAAGACATTATAGATTCGGAAATTAGATAGAATACCAAGAATCCTGCAGAGATTCTAAAGTTCAATTTAAAATTACTATCGTCGTTAGATTCATCCTGGGCTAGGGAAAGTTTTCTTGAATATTCTCTATACAAGATCCATCCTCCCAAGAAAATCGCAGCTCTAATTAAAAAGAAAGGTCCGTTTAGGTATCCAGACTTAGCCTGAATCAATTTATCATGCGCCACTACCTCGGGGTCTGTCCAAATAAATAGGTGGTTTAATTGTGCCACCGATAAGACCAAGATTACAAAAACGATGATACCTCCGGGCACTAGATAGGCGGTTATTCCTTCCATCACCCTAAACAATAGCGGTGACCATCCTGCTTGTGCGGCCCTTTGTATGGCGTAAAAAGCCAAGGCGCCAAGAGCGATCATCATAAAGAAAAGAGCGGCCACATATAGGGCGGCCCATGGTTTGTTTTGCAATTGCAGCAACACGTGTTCATAATGGGACGCATCATCGTGCGCAGCTGCCTGATCTGCTCCCCCATGGGTTTCGGTTACCACATGTGCATCGCCATGTCCATCATAATGGGAGGCAACCATTGCTTTTGCGTCCTCTACCGTACTTGGCGCAGTCATAAAGCCGATACCAATTCCCAAAACGCCTACAGCCATTAATATGAAGGAAGCAATTTTTAATCTATTTGAAAAAGTATACATATTGCTAATATCTAGGTCTTATTTTGTTAAATCTTCTTTCAATGTCATTACGTATTCAGCAACTTGCCAGCGCTCTTTGGTATCCAATTGTCCTGCATGGGAACCCATGGAGTTTAAACCGTAGTAAATAACGTGATAAGTGCTTCCTACTGTTATGTCCCTAGAGGCATAGCTTGGCACCCCAAGAAACTTTTCCTTTTTCACCAACTTCCCTTGGCCATCTCCATTATTACCATGGCAAATGGAGCAATAAATGGTATACAGTTCCTTACCCATCTTAAGGTTCTCTTCCCTATTAGAAGGATCCAATGGACTAGGATTGGTCATTGCAAGTTCTTTGCCTTCCAGGGTATTCTCTATTCCGTAAGGTATCCATCCTCTAGCCACGGTATTAGCTACAGGCTCTAGTGCCTCCATCCCATCCGGAAGAAAATCTACTTGTTGGTACGTTTCATATCCTACGGAGTAGTACATATTGGGCATAAATTCGTAATTCCTGTTTCGCTTATCCGCGCATGCAGTAACCAATAATACCAAACCTAGTACAACCCCTATTCTGCTAAAATTATTCATAATATCCAAGACTACTTTTCTGTAATATTAATTTCTACTGCTCCCGTATCCAACAGCAAGTCCCTTAGTTCTTGTTCGTTGCCATGAATTTCGATTTCCATTGCAAAATGATCGTCCGTTGTTCTCACATCTGGATTTTCGGCTTCCTTAAAAGGCCACAATCTACTTCTTAAGAAGAAGGTGATCACCATAAGGTGAGCTGCAAAGAAAACAGTTAGCTCGAACATGATAGGTATAAAGGCCGGCATATTCTCTACGAAGCTAAAGCTAGGCTTCCCTCCAATATCCTGAGGCCAGTCCTCAATCATCATATAATTCATCATTACAATGGCCACCACTAGACCAACACATCCGTACAAAAAGGATGTAATTGCCAACCTAGTTGGTGCCAATCCCATTGCCTTATCCAACCCGTGTACGGGAAATGGGCAATAAACTTCTTCTATATGATGCTTGGCCGCTCTTACCTTTTTAACAGCATGCATTAGCACATCGTCATCATCATAAAACGCGTGTATAACTTTAGACGCCATAATTATTTCTTATTGTTTAAAATCCTTGCTTGTCCTGCCCAATCGTCTCTTTGTGCCCTACCTGGGAATGATTCCGTTATAGCATCTAATAATTCGTATTCCCTATTGGTCATACGTGCTACTTGTTCGAATGTAAATATCCCGATTTGGTTAAGAGTTGCTTCCATTTGAGGCCCAATCCCTTTAATTTGCTGAAGGTTATCTGCCTCTTGCTTAGTGGGATCAAAAGTCCCCAGCGCATCCAATAATTCGGCCACCCCAACTTTATCGTCCTTCAACGGCACCTCTTCACCCATCAATACATCATCCGTTATGGGTCCTTTCTCTATGATTACCGGCCTAACAGTAGAAATCTGATACAAGGGCTTCCCGGCATCCCTTAGTTTTTTATACTTCTCACCTGAAGATTTCATAATGGTCTTCACCTCTGCCTGTGCAATTACAGGGAATGTTCTAGCGTAAAGCAAAAACAATACAAAGAAGAATCCAATGGTTCCTATAAAGGTACCTATATCTACATAGGTAGGAGAGAACATTGTCCAAGCAGAAGGCATATAGTCCCTATGCAAGGAAGTAGCGATAATTACGAATCTCTCGAACCACATCCCTATGTTCACCACAATGGAGATAAAGAAGGAGAACATAATACTAGTCCTCAATTTCTTGAACCACATAAACTGTGGAGAGAACACGTTACAGGTCATCATTGCCCAATACGCCCACCAGTAAGGTCCGGTAGCCCTGTTAAGGAATGCGTACTGCTCGTATTCCACTCCGGAATACCATGCAATAAACAACTCAGTAATATAAGCACAACCTACAATAGAACCGGTCAACATTATAACGATGTTCATCAACTCTATATGTTGTACGGTAATATAGTCTTCCAACGCACTTACTTTTCTCATGATGATCAACAAGGTGTTCACCATTGCGAAACCGGAGAAAATTGCTCCAGCAACGAAGTATGGAGGGAAAATGGTGGTATGCCATCCTGGTACAATAGAAGTAGCAAAGTCAAACGATACAATGGTATGTACAGAAAGTACTAAGGGAGTTGCCAAACCGGCCAATACCAAGTGCACTTCCTCGAAACGCTGCCAGTCCTTTGCACGCCCAGACCAACCAAAACTTAACAAGCTATAGATTTTCTTTTGGAAAGGCTTTACCGCTCGGTCTCTGATCATCGCAAAATCTGGCAATAAACCTGTCCACCAGAATACCAAGGAAACGGACAAGTAGGTAGATATTGCGAACACGTCCCATAATAAGGGCGAGTTAAAGTTTACCCATAATGATCCAAATTGGTTAGGTATAGGTAAAACCCAATATGCCAACCAAGGACGACCCATGTGAATTAACGGGAATAGACCCGCCTGCATTACAGAGAAAATGGTCATTGCTTCCGCAGAACGGTTAATAGCCATTCTCCATTTCTGTCTAAATAACAAGAGTACTGCAGAAATAAGAGTACCGGCATGCCCGATACCTACCCACCAAACAAAGTTGGTAATATCCCAGGCCCAGCCTATTGTCTTATTTAATCCCCAGGTACCGATACCAGTAGATATCGTGTAAATTATACATCCTACCCCCCAGATAAATGCCGCCAAGGCAATGGAGAATGCAATCCACCAACTCTTATTGGCCTTTCCTTCAATTGGAGCAGCGATATCCACGGTTACGTCGTGGTAACTCTTGTCTCCAAGTACTAAGGGTTTTCGTATAGGTGCTTCGTAATGCGACGCCATAATTTAATATATAGTTACGTTCCTTTTATTAATTTGATTAAGCTTCTTCCGTATTTCTAACTTTCACGTGGTAGAATACATTAGGTCTAGTTCCTATGTACTCTAATAAGTGGTACATACGATCACTCTCCTTCAGCTGGGCAACCTCACTCTCTTTATCATTCACATCCCCAAAGACCATTGCTCCGTTGCTACAAGCAGACGAACAAGCAGTTTGGAATTCCCCATCCTTCACGGTACGACCATCACGTTTGGCGTCTAAAATAGTTTTCTGTGTCTTTTGGATACACATAGAACATTTTTCCATCACCCCTCTAGACCTTACAGTCACGTCTGGGTTAATCACCATTTTACCCAAATCATTGTTCATGTGATAATCAAACTCATCGTTATCACTGTACAAGAACCAGTTAAATCTTCTCACTTTATATGGACAGTTGTTTGCACAGTACCTAGTACCCACACACCTATTGTAGGCCATCTGGTTTTGTCCTTGACGACCATGTGAAGTTGCCGCAACAGGACAAACAGTCTCACAGGGAGCGTGGTTACAATGCTGACACATTACAGGCTGGAAAACAACTTGCGGATTCGCAGCTGGATCTTCTAACTGACCAAAACCTCCTAAAGAGCCATTATCCCCAAACAGTCCACTAAATCCTTCCTTCTTCGCTATATCATCGGCGAAGGTCTCCTCTGAAGAGTAATACCTATCGATACGCAACCAGTGCATATCCCTAGACTTCCTCACCTCTGATTTACCTACTACAGGCACGTTATTTTCTGCGTGACATGCAATAACACAAGCCCCACAACCTGTACAGGCATTTAAATCGATGGATAAGTTGAAGTGATGCCCTATAGAACGATCAAAACTATCCCAAAGATCCACACTAGTAGCAGGAACTTCCTTGTGATCTAAAGAAACCACAGGACCAGCATTCCACTCCTTAACATCTTTGGTATTAAAGATCTCTAAGGTAGTTTCCTTTATAATATCCCCTCTACCCATCAACGTTCTATGCAACTGAACACTTGCAAATTGATGTTTTCCAGAGGTTTTTTCTAAACTAACATTTTGAGTAGCGTTAAGATCCTTATACAAACGGTATGCATTTACCCCCGTTTGCATTTCACTCTTCATCCCTACCTCTTTTCCATAACCGAAGGCCAAACCAACAGATCCAGGTGCTTGACCAGGCTGTATGATAACAGGCACATTATGTAGGTCTACCCCATCTACAGTTAAGGTTACATAACTACCGTTTAAACCACCATCGGAAGAATGGTCATTAACCAATCCTAGCTCGGCAGCATCCGCTTTAGAAACGGTTACATAGTTATCCCAAGAAACCCTTGTCAATGGATCTGGAAATTCTTGCAACCAAGGGTTACCCGCTTGCTGTCCGTCTCCCATTCCGGTTTTTGGATAGAGTACAAGCTCCATACCCTCTGCTGTAGCAGCAGACAAACTAGCCAATGCAGAAGAAATAGAAACCGCTTCTACCGAGGTATCAGTAGCCACCCCTTCTACAGAGGCAGCATTCTCTACCGCATAAACTCCATCGTGCAAGGCCTGATTCCAGTCGCCTCCATTTAACACACCCTGATCCCAAGTTTGTCTTATATAATCATAATAAGACTCCTCTTTGTCCATCCATTTCAACAAAGCTGTTTGAAACTGTCTAGTATCGAACAACTGCTTAATGGTGGGCTGCATTAAACTGTAATATCCTTTTTTAAACTGCGCATCTCCCCAAGACTCCAAATAGTGATTAGAAGCACCTACATATTGTACTGCTTCCGTAGTATCTGTCATATTCTGAGAAAAGGCCAACGTAAGATCCACCCCTTGCAACGCCTCTACAAACTCGGCAGCATTTGGCAGTGTATAGGCAGGATTCACTCCATCCATCAATAAGGCTCCAACCCTACCGGCTTTCATATCTGCCAATAAAGATTTAAGAGCAGCCTTATTACCTTGTCTTATATATTTGGGAGCAGCAGCATCAAAAGCCTTACTACCCAAAAATTCATTTATCTCTAAAACAACGGCTTGGGCATTCACGTCATCTATCCCGGAAACCACTACCGCGTTCTCTTTATTTTTCAACACTTGAGCCGCAACGGAATCCAAAGCAGCTTTTGCGCTTTCGGGCAAATTACCAGCCCTAACAGAAGAACCACTCAACTTACCATAAAAATAAGCTAAGGCTACTTTCTGCTGTGCAGGAGTTAAAGGAACCCTTTTATCGGCATTTGCACCGGACAGAGACATATTTGCCTCGAACTGCACATGCCTAGACATCTTCCCATTTTTAGGAATACGCCCTTTAGAATACCCACTATCATAACCACCCCCTTGCCAATCACCAAGGAAATCTGCAGCAAATGAAACAATGAGCTCCGCTTTTTCAAAATCATAATCAGCCAATGCTCTTTCCCCATACTTAGCCTCAAACGCAGTTAAGGCAGCATCTTCCGAAATAGCATCATAGGTCACATGATCTACATTACCATATGCCTCTTTAAATTCTGCAATTAACCTATCCGTAGACGGACTTGCGTACGTCTGGGTTAAAAGGGCAATCTTTTTAGAAGTACCTTTTAAGGAATTCAACTTGGATTTCACCGCGGCATCCACACTACTCCATTCTACAGGCTCCCCATTAAAGTATGGCCCCTGCAAACGAGTACTGTCATACATCGTTAAAACAGATGCATGCACACGTGCATTGGCAGAACCACCCACCTTTGCATCCACATTATTTTCTATCTTGATGGGACGTCCCTCTCGTGTTTTAACCAAAACACTTGCAAAGTCGTATCCATCCGCAATCGTAGTCGCATAATAATTGGCAACCCCCGGTATAATATTATCCGGCTTTACCACATAGGGAATGGACTTAATCACTGGACCTTCACACGCAGCCAACGAAGCGGCAGCGGTACTAAACCCAACATATTTTAGAAAATCCCTCCTATTGGTAGACGTGGAAGCCAAAGTATCCTTATCTCCTAGGAATTCATCCACAGGGATCTCTTGGACAAACTCATTCTGCCTTAGCGACTCAACAATGGAATCATTCGGATTTAACTCCGCCTCACTTTTCCAATATTTCTTATTTGATGACATATTGATATATCTGAAATTATCTTGTAAATAGTTTGCTTAATAGTGGCACTTAGCACATTCCAATCCACCCATTTGGGCAGCAGTAAGCTTTTCAACCCCATACTTCTCGGAAAGCTCCGCGTGAATCTTCTCGTAATACGCATTACCCTCCACCTTAACATCGGTCTGCCTGTGACAATCAATACACCATCCCATCGTCAAGGGAGCATACTGCTCCATAATCTCCATTTCTTCTACCGGACCGTGACAAGTCTGACACTCTATCCCAGCTACGGAAACGTGCTGCGAGTGGTTAAAGTAAGCGAAGTCTGGAAGATTGTGAACCCTCACCCATTCTACTGGTTGAGTCTCCCCGGTGTAGCGACGCTCATCTTCGTCCCAACCTACAGCCTTGTACAACTTCTTAATCTCTCCGGTATAAAATTCATTGGTATACCCCATTGCCAAATCTTCCTGACTAGGCCCTTCTGGACGCCCGGTATACTCATTAATATTTTCGTGACAGTTCATACAGAGATTCAAAGAAGGAATCCCCGCGTTTTTAGAAACCCTAGCGGAAGAGTGACAGTACTTACACTCTATCTCATTATCGCCAGCGTGAATTTTATGTGAATAATGAATGGGCTGTATGGGCGCATACCCTTTATCTACCCCTACTTGCATCATCCAACCATAAGCAAAATAAGCCCCGGTAAGCAACATAAAGATCGTAAACACGAGCACAAGAAATTGATTCTTAGCAAACGCCTTCCAAATAGGCATTCTCTTCTCCCCCTTCTCTTTCTCCAAAGACACTCCACTTGCCTCCGCAATTCTCCTTAAGGTGGTATTCACCAAAAGCAGCATAATTATCAACAGACCCAGGATAGCGATCAGCGCCCCTAACACCAACTCATTGGAAATTCCGGAACCAGCACCCCCATATGCAGCGGGAGCCGCTGCACCACCTGCAGCCGCTTTCGGCTCTGCCGGAGGAGCATCCGTATACGCAAGAATATCATCGATATCTTGATCGGAGTACATTGGGAACGGCGTCATCATCGCCTGATTGTACTCGTTATAAATCTTAATTGCATCTGGATCTCCAGAATTGATCAAAGCCGAACTATTCCTAATCCACTTATACAACCAATCCCTTTCGTATTTCTCACCGACCCCTGCCAAAGGCGGACCCGTCATTTTCCTTGTCAAGGAGTGACACGCCGCACAATCCTGATTAAACAATTGCCTACCCTTGGCTGGATCGCCTTGACCCGTAGTAACCTCGGCGGCATCTTGTGCAACAAGTGAATTTGAAATCAGCATTAAACCGATCAGACTGACACCTAAAACCTTAGAAATTAGATTGCGGTATGGAACCTTTTTCATATTAAAAAATATTTCTATCGAAAGTTTGGCACGGTATTTACACCAATAAAATCTGGAGTTTCTAACCCTTGCTCAATTTGGAAGCAAAAATACACATTACACTTTATTTGAGGAATGTTAAAGCCACCATAACAGCTAATTTATACCCATTCTAAATAATAATAAAATCTTTTGATTGATTCTTAATAAATTACCTTTGCAGAACAATAAATTTGAAATACTCACACCCATGAAAAAGACCTATATATTTACGATTATGCTCTTTTCCGTCCTTTTCTGCTCGGCCCAACAAGGCCATGTAGATATTCAGCAAGACAGCAAGATCTCACAGCTTTTGGATCTTTATAAAAATGTGAACAAAAGCACAAATTACTATCGCATTCAGGTAGGATTTGGCTCACATCAAGAAGCTCAAAACTTAAAGGCCAAGGTAGATGTAGATTTTCCAGATTGGCCCACTTCCATCGATTTTGAATCACCCAGTTACCGAGTACGCATCGGGAAATTTAGGACACAGCTAGAAGGGGAGCGGAAACTTATAGAAGTAAGAAAAAAATACCCAAGCGCAATGCTCTTGAAACCAGAAAAAACGACCTACTAGGTCGTTTTTTTTATCCC
>NZ_VVIN01000055.1:0-25070 GCF_008711145.1 Arenibacter lacus | reverse complement strand
ACAGCTTTTAACTCCTCTTCCGTCCATATATAGAACTTCCCTTCTTCACCCTCACTATCGGCATCAATTGCGGCATAATACCCTCCTTCCGGACTCTTCATCTCACGGTCTAAAAAAGCAATGGTTTCCTGAACCGTATTTTTAAACAAGGGATCCTTGAACACCTTGTAGCCTTTGGAATAAAGGCTCAACAATTGGGCATTATCATACAGCATTTTCTCAAAATGGGGAATTTTCCATTTAGAATCGGTGCTATACCTATAAAATCCTCCTGCCAATTGATCATACACGCCGCCCATTGCCATCTTATCCAAAGTAAGCTCTACAAAAGCCTCCGCATCGGGATCTTCGGCCAAAACGGAATAATCCAAAAGGAAATCTAAGTTTACAGGGGTCATAAATTTCTGATTCCCTTTATTGCCGCCCCATCGTTGGTCCCAATTAGGCTTCCAATTCGTTACGCCCTCCTTTAACACATCCTGGGTTAAGACCCCTAAGTCCGAACTAGGCGATATTAGATTCACCTCCTGAATACCCTTGGCTACCATATTGGCATACTCATTGGCTTTCTCCGGATCTTCTTTGTACAATTTACTGATTTCAGTAAGCACCTTACTCCACTGCTCTTTGGTATGGTATGTTCCGCCATAAATAGGCTTCCCATTGGGAAGGGTAATTACATTTAATGGCCACCCTCCGTTGCCTTTCATCAATTGCAGGGCAGTCATATATACATGGTCTACATCGGGACGCTCTTCCCTATCTACCTTTATATTGATAAAATTTTCGTTCATTATTTTGGCTACCTCTTCATCTGCAAAAGTTTCCTCTTCCATTACATGACACCAATGACAGGAGGAGTACCCCACACTCACCAATACCAATTTATCTTCCTTTTCTGCCTCCTCCAAAGCAGCGGGACTCCAAGGTTTCCAGTTTACCGGATTATGGGCGTGTTGTAAAAGGTAAGGACTCGTTTCATGAATTAGGTCATTGGTATACTTATGGTCTTTGTTCTGACCTTTCCCATTAGAGCAGGAAAAGAATACAAAAGCCATAGGTAACATTAAATTATTTATAGTGACTCTCATTAGCTGTTTGGTTGTAATCATATTAATTGGTGGCAATAAAATTTAGATAATTCGCTTATGCTCGACAAAATACAGGTTTTTGAATTATGTACCACACAGACGGTGGATTTCTTTCCGCAAATTCATTTTTCAGTTTTTAGACCCCTGCGAACAAGGATTCGACTTTGCACGACTTTAGTGCTTGCCCCAGTCTATACCATATATAGCTAGAACTATGCGATTTCCAATATGAGGGCTACACCTCAAATTTTCAAACATCTCTCCACAATCACCGATATTATGGTGCCTGGGGGTTGAAAGGCTGTTATACCACTACCCCAACTATATAAGTGGAGTTTTACCTCCTCTCCTGGCCCCATACCTTTCTTGTAATAAAGATACCACTTTAATGCTTCCGAAGAACGGCTGTATTAAGAAGCGAAGCGTTACCATTGGAGGTCATCTAAAAATAGAATTCTTAATAAATAAAAGGTATAGGATTTGGCATTAACTGGCCGATTGTAATCCGATGAATAGTATCTATTAAATTAAGAGGTATATGTAGTCCTAATGACTTTTACACGGGGCGATGCATTTATAATTCCACTGAATCACCTTCAGTTCTTTTACATTTACCACCTAATTTGTTGTAATAAATAAAAGTCTAGGTTTCTTTTAATATAAGGGTTTACCTTAGTATTTTTATGACTTATACTAATTTGCAATGAAGAAAGTAGTCACCTTTGGGGAAATACTCCTACGCTTATCCACAGAAAGACATTTACGATTTTCACAGTCGACCAATTTTCACGCCAACTATGGTGGGGGCGAATTTAATGTGGCCGTTTCCTTGGCCAATTTTGGGTTGGCGACCCAATTCGTTACTCGCTTGCCCCAAAACGAACTTGGGGATACTGCCCTACAGGAAATTAGAAAACACAGGGTAGGAACAGACCATATTGCCTTTGGTGGCGACCGATTAGGGCTTTATTTCTTGGAAACTGGAGCAGGTTCCCGTGGCAGCAAGGTGATCTACGATAGGGAACATAGTGCCATTTCCCAAATAGAAAAAGGGCATATAGACTGGAAGGCCGTATTTGGCGATGCCCAGTGGTTTCATTGGAGCGGAGTAACTCCCGCTATCTCCAGTAATGCTGCAGCCGTTTGCTTGGAAGCCGTACAGGTGGCCCATAAAATGGGACTTACCATTTCTACTGATTTAAATTACCGATCTAAACTGTGGAAATACGGGAAGGAACCCAAGGATATAATGCCTCAACTTTTACAATACAGTCATGTTATCCTTGGCGACTTGGACACCGCCTTTTTTATGACGGGACAAGAAAAAAAACAACCCAACTATAAAGACACCTCCTCTTTACCGAAGCTCTACGACCAACTATTTACAAGCTTTCCCAACCTAAAATGGGCGGCTACCACCCTACGCTACTCCATTAGCGCCTCTCATCAAAAAATTGGCGGACTCCTTTATGATGGGAAAGCCATCTATAGAGCAGCAACCCAGGAGGTAAACCCGGTAATAGACCGAGTAGGAAGTGGCGATGCCTTTATGGGCGGATTGATTTATAGTTTGATAAAAAATCCACAGGAAAAACAACTAGCCATTGAATTTGCCACTGCCGCCTGTTGCTTAAAGCATACAATTTCGGGCGACTTTAATTTGGCAACCCTAGAAGAAATTACAACATTGGCCGGGGGGAACACCTCCGGAATAGTAAGCCGATAACTACCTAATATAACCAGCATGTCACAATTTTCCAGAATAGAAATTGCCTCCTTAATGAACGAAACGGGACTTGTCCCCTTATTTTACCACCCTGATATTGCCTTAGGCAAAGAGGTGCTAAAAGCCTGTTATAAGGGAGGTGCCAGATTGATTGAATTTACGGCGAGGGGCGATTTTGCCCATGAGGTTTTTGCAGAACTCAACAAATTTGTCATTCAAGAACTTCCAGGATTGGCCATGGGCGTAGGCTCTATTACGGATGCCGCTGCCGCCTCCCTTTATATGCAAATGGGAGCCAATTTTATTGTTACCCCTTCCTTAAGGGAAGATATCGCTATTGCTTGTAACCGTAGAAAAGTATTATGGAGTCCCGGCTGTGGGTCCTTGGCGGAAATAAACAAAGCAGAAGAAATGGGCTGTGAAATTATAAAACTCTTTCCTGGAGCCAATTTCGGACCCGATTTTATAAAGGCCATTAAGGGACCACAACCTTGGACTAGTGTAATGCCCACCGGTGGTGTTACCTTGGAAGCGTCTAACCTTAAGGCCTGGTTCCAAGCAGGGGCCACTTGCGTGGGCATGGGCTCCCATTTAATTAGTAAAACCGTACTAGAACAAAAGGATTATAAGGGATTGGAAGAGACCGTAAGGAACACTATGGGCCTCATTAAAGAGGTAAGGCCCCTATAGACTCCCGTAGCTGCCCTGCCAATTTCCATGCTTGGTACCGCCTTTTTAATTAGGGGCGGCAGACCGTCTAATCCCCATTTCCAGCCCACGGAGCTCTGCCAGTCCCCTTAGTCGGCCTATGGCCGAATACCCCGGGTTGGTTTCTTTTCTAAGATCGTCTAACATCTTATGTCCGTGATCTGGGCGAAATGGCATTCGTATATCCTTTCTTCCGGCGGCTTTGCGTTTTTGTTGTTCGGCAATTAGGGCTTTTAGCACTCCAAACATATCCACATCCCCTCTTAGGTGGTCGGCTTCATGAAAATTGCCATCCGCATCCCGTTCGGTACTCCTTAGGTGCATAAAATGTATGCGATCTCCCAAGCGTTCTACCATCCCCACCAAGTCATTGTCTTCCCGTACTCCAAAAGACCCGGTGCAAAAGGTGAGTCCGTTACTGGGGCTATCTACCGCCTTAAACAGTTCCACAACATCTTGTTCTGTACTCACTACCCTAGGTAATCCCAGAATAGGATACGGAGGATCGTCTGGATGTATACACATCCGCACCCCTTTTTCTTCGGCAACAGGGATTATGTGCTGCAGAAATTCAATTAAATGCTGTTTTAATTCTTTGGGACCAATAGCCTTATAAGTAGCTAATATTTGATTGAACTCCTTTAGGGTATATCCTTCTTCCGCGCCAGGGAGTCCCGCTATGATATTCTGGACCAGGGTCTTTTTATCCGCATCCGTAAGGCTATCTAAATAAGTTTTTGCGGCCTTCTGCTCCGTCTCAGAATACGCTGCTTCTGCCCCTGGCCGTTGCAATAGAAAAAGCTCGAAGGCAGCAAAGGCCATTTTTTCAAATCGCAAAGCAGTGGAGCCATCTTCTAGCTCATAATCCAGATCGGTCCTTGTCCAATCCAACACCGGCATAAAGTTATAGCAAATGGTATCTATACCGCAACTCGCTAAGTTGGCAATGGTGGTCTGGTAGTGCTCTACATATTGCATATAATCGCCCCGTTGTGTCTTTATATCCTCGTGTACGGGGACACTTTCTACCACGGACCAACGTAGTCCCGCCTTTTCAATCATTTCCTTTCTGGCCAGAATCTCTTCCCTAGCCCACACTTCCCCATTGGGAATATGATGAAGGGCGCTTACCACTCCAGTAGCTCCCGCTTGTTTAATATCCATTAAGGAAACAGGATCCTTAGGCCCGTACCATCTCCAAGTTTGCTCCAATGTTAATTCCATAAATCCATTAAAATAGGCGGATTTTACTCCCCTATGTTCATTACTTTTGAGTAGACAGTGCCAAGATAAGTCAAAAATAACGGATAAAAAAAGTCGCTTTTAAAGCAATTCTTCCTTTAAAAATTGATTCGCCATCGCCTTCTTAGGTGCTAATTATTGAAGTATACCCAATAGATAACCTAACTGAGTGACCAAGATATCGCTGCTGATCATGGAATGCGACTATTGATCTAAAAATATAGTTCTACCCCAGGTACAACCAGGGTATTTTACAGGCTAATTAGAGCAATTTTAAGGTGTATAAAGTGCAAAATTAGTTAGAACCCTAACCAAATAATGCTAATTCCTTATTTATCTACTGTTTCGGGCAAAAACAGGCGCCATAATTTAAGCATTTCAATTGTTTACCGTACTTTTATAGATTAAACAATAACGAATAAAAAATCGTATTATAAATGATTAAGAGTAAAATCGACAAGGCAACCAGTTTTGAGAAACGGTTTGAAAATGTAAACACGGTAATCTTTGAATCCTCAGAAATTGCCTCCAAGGCAGTAGCCGCAGATATTGCAGCACTGATCAGGGAAAAGCAGGATGCCAACGAAATGTGCGTTCTTGGACTTGCTACGGGTTCTTCACCGAAAAGATTATATGCGGAGTTGGTGCGCTTGCACAAGGAAGAGAACTTAAGCTTTAAGAATGTTATTACTTTTAACCTGGACGAATACTATCCGATGGAGCCAGACGCCATACAGAGTTATGTGCGTTTTATGAAAACTCTTTTGTTTGACCAAGTGGATATTGACCCAGCAAACTGTCATATCCCAGACGGAACCCTTTCCAAGGAAGATATCGCCGATTACTGTAAGAAATTTGAAGCCAAGATTGATGCATTGGGAGGTATAGACTACCAGATCTTAGGAATTGGTGGAAATGGACATATCGGTTTTAACGAATCGGGATCCTTACCCAACTCCAAAACCCGTTTGGTAACTTTAGATCATATTACCAGAGTTGCTGCAAGCAAGGATTTCCAAGGCTTGTACAATACGCCAAAGACTGCGATCACCATTGGTATTAAGCAAATTATGCAGGCCAAGAAAGTGGTTCTATTGGCTTGGGGAGAAGGAAAAGCAAATATTATTAATAAGGCGGTGGAAGGCCCCATTACCAAGCAGGTACCTGCCTCCTACCTACAAGATCACCCCAATAGCGTCTTTGTTACAGACAAGGGAGCTTCTTCTCTACTAACTAGGGTAAATTCTCCTTGGATTGTTGAGAAAGTTAATTGGGATGCCAAGTTGATTAAAAAGGCAGTGGTTGGTTTAGCTACTAAACTAGGGAAACCAGTGCTTATGTTGACCGAGGCAGATTATATTGAAAACGGAATGAGCGACCTATTAACAGAGGTAGGGGATGCATACGATATCAATATCCGAATCTTTAATAAATTACAGCATACCATTACAGGTTGGCCAGGCGGTAAACCAAATGCAGACGACACTAACAGGCCAGAACGCGCCAATCCAGCTAAAAAACGTGTGCTTATATTCAGTCCCCACCCCGATGACGATATCATCAGTATGGGAGGAACCTTTATGAGATTACACGACCAAGGGCATGAGGTACACGTAGCCTACCAAACCTCTGGTAATATTGCGGTAGCCGATGATGAAGCCTTAAGGTTCTCCAATTTTGTGGTAGATTACAATCGTACTTTCGGTCTAGAGGACAACAAGTCCCAAGATATTTACGAAAAAGCGAACAAGTTTATTCAAAACAAAAAGACCAGTGAAATAGATATCCCAGAGGTAAGGGAGATCAAAGGGATGATCCGTAGAAGTGAGGCCAAGGCAACCTGTCATTACGTTGGTCTTCCCGATGAGCGTATTCACTTTAACAACCTTCCCTTCTATGAAACGGGAACGATTGAGAAAAACCCATGGGGAGAAGACGATGTTAAAATCACCATGGATTTAATTAGGGAGATTCAGCCACATCAAATCTATGCAGCTGGAGATTTAGCAGATCCACACGGAACCCACAAGGTTTGTTTAGACATTATCTTTGAGTCTCTAAAACGATTAAAACCAGAATCCTTTATGGACGACTGTTGGGTTTGGTTGTACAGAGGTGCATGGCAAGAGTGGGATATTGAGGATATAGAAATGGCGGTACCAATGAGCCCAAGTCAGGTTCTTGCGAAGCGATACGGTATCTTTAAACACCAGTCTCAAAAAGATGGCGTTGTTTTCCAAGGTTCGGATTCCAGAGAATTCTGGCAACGAGCAGAGGATAGAAACAGTGAAACTGCCACGAAGTATGACGAATTGGGATTAGCGCATTATGCCGCTATGGAAGCTTTTGTGAGATACAAGTTTTAAGCATCCATTTATTTATAAAAAAGAGGCTGTCCTAATAGGGCAGCCTCTTTTGTTTTATGGGATTCATTTTTCCTTCTCCTCCCTTCGGGGCCCCACTTAAAACTCCACCTCAAAATACAAGCTACTGGCTTCTTGCTCATCCGTTATTACCTCTCCCTTTATCGGCTCATCACCTTCATTGAAAAGGACCATATTTATTTTCCAATACCCGGTCATGGTCAGGGACAGCTTTCCGAGGTAGCTTTTGGTAGCCGAATCATACATCAGGTCCTCATTATTGGGCGAACCATGATTCCCCATACTGGGCATCCGCGGATCCAGCACCACCTTATAATCCTCCACTATGGAGAAAGAGGTCGTGTTCTCCATTTTAAACAACAGCGCTTTAAAATCGTTTACTGCAACTTTAGGGGTTTGGGGTGCTACCATTGCCAGTACATATTTGTTCTCATCGGCCCCCATAAAAGTAGCAACCCGTTGCCTTTTATCCTTAGGAGCTAGCACGTCTATGGTTTTAGTAATTTCAAATTCGCTCCCAGCTAACTCATAGTTAAAGGTGAACTCCCAGAATTCCTCCGCATTCCCCGGCATTTGGAAAACTACATACCCCCTAGCAATGGTATTGTTGTCACCATTTAGGACCAAAGCGGATGTAGGGCTGGAATGCGCCATCCCCTTCATATGCATCATGGGTATCCATGATATTTTAGGATCGGAAAAATAAGTTCCCGTGGCCTGGTCCTTAATACGAACCATTATTTGGTTATAGCCAGTAATAAAATTTTCGTTATCCGAATACAGCTCTATGATATGTCCGTTCCCTTCCATAGTTGCGTTAAGCTGATAGGACGCCATGGGATCTACCTCCAATACAGCATCTTCGCTGTCTGAAGTGCATGATACCAAACCGATACTTAGAATTAAAGAGGTCAATATTAATTTTATAACTTTCATATTTGTGTGTTTTTTTATTGTTATTAATTGATGGTGTATGATAGGGTTACATGGAAATTACGTCCCATTCTAGGGATGTTTTTCCAATCTGAAAAGGTGAAATATCGTTCGTCGAAAATATTTTCCACCCCCATTTTTGCAACCAATAAATCATTATTGAAGTCAAACGACTTCCCTAAAGAAAGCGAGAATATTGTATATGCTTGGGTTTTATCCTCTCCGTAGTGGGGGTTGTAATGTTGTTGTTTACCTGCCCCGTTTATACTTATGGCACCCGTTACAGCGCCCTTGCGGTAACTAAGGTTGGTCCGATAGGATATAGGACTCATAAAAGGCAAATTCTCACCCTTGTAATCTACCCCACGGTGATAGGTTACTAGCCCGTTCCACTTAATTTGAGGAAAAGGAGCATATTCTAACTGTAAAGAGGTGTTGAAGAGATTGGCATGCTCTAGATTCCTATAAACTTTTACCCCTTCTGCACCAATAGTCATAACACTCAGGGAAGGATCTACTACTCCAATGATATAATCCGGGGTTTGGAAGTAATTGGCTTCAGCACTTACTTTAAACTTGGATTTTTCCCAAACGAGCTTTGCATTGATTTCCATAGATTTTTCATTGGCCAATTCCGGATCCCCTATATAATCGTGGTTATCAAAACTATTATATAAATAAAACCCAAACCCCTCGGAAACCGATGGGGCCCTATCGCCATAAGATAGTCCTACATGCAGCTGCCATGGCTTCCACATTTTATGCCACTGTCCAGAAATACTTTTAAGGAACCTCGTTTTGGATTGGTGCATTTCCGGATAAAATATCCTTAAACTGTTCAGGCCAAATTCATCCGCCACCAGTTGATTCTGCACCGCCATTCGGGTAGCTAATTTTAGCATACTCCCCTTAAGATCCACTTCATCCTCCAGATAAAATCCTGCATTCCCCGTGCGTACATCTGGCCAAGTAAGCATAAACATAGGCAACTCATTTGGATCATTGGGGTACATGGTCATCTCTGCCAGAGACTTGTTATAGTAGCCATCCAGTTTAAAGAAAAGGCTATGTTTTTTGTGATCCAGTTCCGCTTCCGAAAAAAATCCATAGGTCTCGCTCCATCCGGGCATATCCATATGAATGGGCACATTGGGACGCTTGGTATCGTCCATCACATGGGTAATGGTATTAAAATATAATTTGGAGTTCCAATTGCTCCAATTGCCCCTTAGGGAATCTTGCTGAAAACCCAAAGAAGTAATAATCCCTTGTGCCAAAGAAACATCCATAGGCAATGCAGGATACCCAACATCCCTAGCTTCATCAAAAATTAGGCTTGCGGTGAGCGCCTGATTCTCGGCAATCTTAAAACCGGAATTGATAGCTAGGTTGTATTTTTCGAACTGCGAAAAAGCGACCTCCTCTCCCCCACCAGCACGGTAATTACCAGCTTTCCGATAGCTTACATTGGTGTCCATGTAAAACTTGGAATTAGAAAAATCTAACTTGGCCGCCCAAACGTTCATTTCATTATTGCTTTCGAATCCAGTTTCTAATTGTCCGCGGATTCCGGTATCCCTAAAATTGCTTTTTTTCAATTCTAGGTCTATGGCTCCCCCAATAGTAGTTCCGTGTTTAGCTCCCTGCTGACCGGAAGACACGGAAGCCTTCCCCAAATTGGATACCTCCACATAGGAGGTGATGGGGTCCATCTTATCCGTACAGGCACCAAATATCTTCATGCCATCTATAGTTATGGAAAGTCGCTCAGAAGACATGCTGTTCAGGCTAGGTTCCCAAGCGTAGGCGCCCCTTTTTATCATTTGGACCTTTTTAGAAGATTCCAAGTATTCATCCAAGGTTGCAAGCGGCTTGTTCCGACGCTGATAATTGTTGGTTCTGCGTGTAGAAATCAAGATAACTTCATCCAAGTTTACCGTTAAAATAGAATCTTGGGGTAACACCAATTCTTGCCCAGTACTAGTTGCCATCCATAAAATGACAAGCCACTGGGTTAACCGTTTAATGGTAGGTTGGCACCATGCCATAGGTATAGTACATACCTTATGGACACATTTTAAAATAATCATGTATCGGTATTTAGATAAAACAATTTGTTAGACCTTGGCACACCATAGGATTGCAAATCCAACAGTGTTCCAAGCAATAAATTGAATTATCCCAGCTCTGGAGGCTGCACAATATCTGAGGTAAATAATCTAGAAATTAAGGTGTCATTCGGTTTAAAGTTGTTCTCCAACGAGCGGATACTAACATTTAAACTACAATTACTTATTCCTAAGTCTTTATCATTAAAAAACTGAATATCGGTAAGCAAGCGCTTACCGTCGAATGGATTTTTATCCTCACTTTCCGACTCCTTTGCCAGTTGCTTGGATAAATAACATTTTCCATCACAGTTTAAGGCGGGTCGAGCTCTATTTTCACATAAATTCTCTACAATATAGTCGTAGTTCACCATGTATTCTGCCAACGGCCAGAACGGCTTGATAAGCATAAGCACAGTGACAAATAATACGACTTGTTTCATGTATTCATGTACAAAAGAAAGGCCTGTTTATAAACGCTAAAGACAGCCCTCTGACAATAATTTGCAAAGTTATAAGAATTACCCTATTTAAAAAGCTGACAAGTATCAGCTAATCGCAATTATTGCCCAGAATTCAAAAAAATGATTAACAGATCCCTTATAAAAGATTATCTACACGCCATCTATACCTTGTTGACTAGAAAAAAGTCTTACTATTTCACCCTTCCCTCTATTTAAAGCTTACTTATAAAATGAATTGAAATACGCTTACCCCTGCCAAGCTATTCTCTTAACCCGAGGGTGAATTGGTTTCAGTAGTTATATAAGGGGTTTTACTTGAGCGTACTAATTAACACCTACCCCCATTTTAGAAAGATATATTTTAATTAGGATATTTTTGTCCGAAATAGAATTTTCATCTATATTTGTACCAATCTTAAATTCTTCAGTATGTTTTCCAAAGCGTGTGAATACGGTATAAAGGCAACTCTATTTATTGCTCAAAAATCCTTGCACCAGCAGCGTGTAAGCCTTAAGGAAATTGCTTCGGAAATAGATAGTCCCATAGCTTTTACCGCTAAGATATTACAGTCCTTGGCCAGAAGCGGTATGGTAGATTCACACAAGGGTCCAACCGGAGGTTTTGAGATGGATAGGACCAAAATGGATACCATTACACTATACGAAATTGTGCACGCCATAGATGGCGATCAAATCTTTCACGGTTGCGGATTGGGATTAAAACAATGCGATGCCAATCACCCCTGTCCGGTGCATGAAAAATTTGTTGTGATCCGAGAAAACCTTACCCAAATGCTACAAAACACCACTGTTTATGAGTTAGCCTCCGGACTGGATATAGGGTTAACCTTGTTGAAACGATAAATTATTAAAGATATAATGTTGATTGCTATATTGGCAACAAATAATAAAGGACAAAAAGGTATTAATATCTATATAAAGAAGATGAAATGACTCCTTACAAGTATTTAAATCAGCAAACCGAATTTAGTAGTTAGCTATGGACCACACCCTGAATAAAATAGTAGAAAAGTATAGGGAGTTGGGAGAAAACCCTGAAACCTATTTAAAAGGATTATTACATGCCAAACCCATTACTTATTGGGACTATATAGAGGTAGACACCCTACTTTCCCTTCAAAAGCCAAGGACCCATTTTAAGGACGAATCCGTATTTATCATGTACCATCAGATAGCAGAACTTTTTTTAAAAATGATGCTTCATGAGCTGGAACAAATAGTATTGGAAAAAGAGCCTAGCGCTAATTATCTGGAAATTAAATTAGACCGACTCATAAAATATACCTCCCTCTTAATAAATTCTTTCGACATTATGAGAACTGGGATGGACTACGAGGACTACAATTCCTTTAGATATACCCTTACCCCAGCAAGCGGGTTTCAATGCGCACAGTTTAGGCTGATAGAACTCCATTGTACCTCCCTATTAAATTTGGTAAGTAAATCCTATACCAACCAACTTTCTACAAAGGCTGACTTTATGGAATGTTTCGAACATATTTATTGGAAAGATGCAGGAATAGATCGAAAAACAGGTGAAAAATCATTGACATTACAATTGTTTGAGGAAAAATACCTCCAAAAACTCACAGATACGGCACTTACCCTTAGGGGTAATACTTTGGAGGATAAAATTAAAGCCCTCCCCCACTTACCGGACCCACTAAAACATAAACTCCGAAGATTTGATCACCTATATAATGTGGAATGGCCGTTGGTTCACCTGCATACGGCAGAGCATTATCTAAATAGCAAAGGCGAAAATAAAGCTGCCACGGGAGGATCGGAATGGAAAAAGTATCTACACCCAAAATATCAACAGCGTAAATTTTTCCCAACGTTGTGGACAAAGCACGAATTAAAAAATTGGGGAACTAACGTTAAAACCAAATGCCATGGAAGTATTGAACATCCCTGAATTCACCCATAAAACGGTGGGTAAGTCTTTAAAAATAATGCAAATAAATGCCTTGGCCGGGATGGATATGCCTGCCCACCACAACACCAAGGAGGCAGTGATAGTAGTACAGGAAGGAGAAGTACTCCTAAACACCCCACATAAGAAGCATTTTTTGAAAAAGGGTGATACGCTATTGGTCCCTGCTTTTGTGGAGTACCGCCTGAGTGTATTACAAGACTTTAAAGCAGTTGCCATAATGACTACAACATCTGAAATAAACTTTAACTATATATAATATGGAGAATTTAATGAGCAAACCCATTGGAGAAATAGTAGCCGACAATTATAAGACGGCTCAGGTATTTAAAAGCCATAAAATAGATTTCTGTTGCAAGGGAAACAGAAGTGTATTGGAGGTGGCCGAGAAAAACAAGCTGGACGCCAATCTTCTCTTAAAGGAATTACAATCGGTACAACAACAGACCCATGGGGACCAAATAGATTTTACTGCCTGGCCCCTAGACCTTCTTGCCGATTATATTGAGAAAAAACACCACCGGTATGTGGAAACGCAAATCCCCATTTTAAAGCAATATTTATCCAAACTTTGTAGGGTGCATGGAGAACGCCATCCAGAATTATTGGAGATAACCCAACATTTTAATACCAGTGCCGGGGAATTGACCAAGCATATGAAAAAAGAGGAGCTAATAGTATTCCCTGCAATCCGTAAAATGGTACGAGCAAAGCAAACCGGGACTGCGCTAGATCCAATACCTGTTGGCACTATTAAAAACCCCATTCAAATGATGATGCAAGAACACGAAAACGAAGGAGAGAGGTTTAGGGTGATAGAAAAATTAAGTGACAACTATACGCCGCCGGCCGACGCATGCAACACCTATAGGGTGACTTTTTCACTGCTTCAGGAGTTTGAAGAAGACTTGCACCAACATATCCATTTGGAGAATAACCTGCTTTTTCCCAAAGCTGAAATCTTAGAAAAGGAATTAATTGATTAAATTGTAGCTAATAACATTCTATTTAGTCTAGCACATTGATGGTATGTGGCACGGTCAGAAAATTATTGGACGACAATCCGTTAAGTTCTAAGACCGTGCCGCAACAGTCCATAGTTAGCTCCCCCTACTTAATGATTACCACAAGGTACTTGCTTCTATGTCTGGTTAAAGTTTGTACTAAGGTGTAGCCACCCGAAAGCGAATGTTATTTCCCCCAACCCAGAGATACAAGGGATTAAAACGAAATGAAAAAAATACGAATAAAACGAATTTACGATGCGCCATCGGAGAACGATGGGCAACGTATTCTAGTAGATCGGATCTGGCCCAGGGGAGTTAGTAAGAAAGACGCACAATTGGATGATTGGATACGTCCCCTAGCACCCTCGGATTCCCTGAGGAAATGGTTTAACCACGACCCTGATAAGTTTGAGGAATTTTCCGAAAAATACAGAAGCGAACTTAAGGGAAAGGAGGATGTACTGAGGGAATTGCGAGAAAAAGCAGAAAAGGCTCCCCTTACCCTTCTATACGGTGCCAAGGATACAGTACATAACCAAGCAGTAGTGTTACAGCACATTTTAGAAGAACCCCAATAAACTGGAAGTAGAGTCAAACAACCTAAAGAACCTAGTCCGCATCTAAAAAACATCACATGGAAAAAGCAAAACCTATTAAAAGACATAAGGCAATGCAGCCTTTAAGCAGGGAACACCACCAAGGATTATTGCTGTCTTGGAAAATAAGAACAGGCTTTTCCAAAGGTGTTTCCGTGGAGCGGATAAAAACCTATTTAAACTGGTTCTTCTCCACCCATCTAATGCCTCATTTTGAAGCGGAGGAAGAATACATTTTCCCCATATTGGGCAATGAGCACGAGCTGGTAAAAAAGGCAATTTCCCAGCACAGAAGGTTAGAGCGGCTATTCAACACTTCCGTAGATCTAAAGAGAACCATTCTACTTATTGAGGAGGAACTACAGGCACATATCAGGTTTGAGGAGCGAATCCTTTTCAACGAAATTCAACAAATAGCAACCACATCCCAATTGGATACTATTGCTAAGCTACACCCAGACACCAAGTTTACCGAGAATACCTCGGATGTTTTTTGGAAATAGAAAACAACTAATATGAATCTTATGAAAATTTACAACGAATTACTTACCGAATTTAAAAAGGGGCAAACAGGATATTCAACCATCGCCATCATTGGTCAAAGTTGCCTGGGATCGGTTGCAGTAATGCTAGCCCTTAAAAACGAAATGCCCATCGCCATAAGGTTTTTCATCGTTTTAATGGTTACCATTCTCTGTATGGCTTACAACGCAGCTGTGTTGGCTCATTTAAAAGCGAAAACAACTTTTAACCTACTAATCATTAGCGTACTATTTAGCATTGTCACCATTGCCTTAAATATTATTTAGGTGGCCTTATAGAAATACAAGACCTTTGCCCCATCATAAAACAACTCCCTCTATGTACTCCCTAACCTATTTTGACGAATTTGGAGACCAATGTACCGCCAATTTCACAACCCATGAATATCACAGCCTCATGGAGTTGTTATTTGATAAGTATATGGAGGAGTGGGGCGATTGTAAAGGAAGGGCTTGGTGCGGCACCTGCCATATTAAAGTATTAAAAGGAACCCTCCATGAACCTATGGGAGAAGAGGAAAAGCACACACTTTCCAAATTGGAAGACTCCACCAAGGCAAGTCGGTTAGCATGCCAAATTCCACTAAACGCTGCACTAGACAAACTTGTAATAAAAAGGGTAAGTGAGCATTTGCAGGACTAGAATAAAGGGCATGGATTTAATGGGATTAGGTTTACAATTTCCTCACTCGGAAGATCCCCTGTATATTTGAAGCAGACAAGAGAATACAACAACACAACGCATGACAACAAAAAGAGAGATTAAAGAAAGGAAAGATGTTAACCTACTAGTAGTCAGCTTTTACAATAAAATTAGACGACATGAAACCCTAGGTCCTATTTTTAATAGTATTATTACGGATTGGGACAGTCACTTGGAATTGCTCACCGATTTTTGGGAGGGCCACCTATTACTGAAGCGAAAATATATGGGCAACCCCATTGTAGCTCATCAAAAGGTAGATGACAAAATGAACCATAGCATAACGCAGGAACATTTTGGACTTTGGTTAAACGAATGGTTTGAGACCATAGATGAGCTTTTTGAAGGAGAACTGGCTTGGGTGGCTAAAAATAGGGCCCGCAAAATGTCTACCATGCTGTTTTTACACATTTATCAGCATAGAAGTAGGGTTTAAAAGGACTACCCTCCCCTTAGATCTGCTTAACAATAGGCTTTTTCTTGTACTTGTTAGATTGCCACAACATTAGCAGTATCGCTAGGGGAATTAAACCACTTCCCACCGCCAAATAAGTTAAATATCCATCCCATAAGGGCCATCTCATCCATGCTACCACTCCCTTGTAAAAGATGAGGGTCTCCGTAAAGACAAAGCCCATCAGGTAAATGGCAAAAGATAACTTGGTGAGTTTAATCAACCTAAAATACTCCAACACAAAAAATAGCCCCATACTGATTACTCCCAGAAACGTCCAGTGTAAATAGCCTATAGTAAAGTCTAGGATGGTGGCTGCCAAGTTTGCAAAATAAGGCAAGGTACTTAGCAATTGTAATATCATTTTAACTCCCAAGAGAAGGGTTATTACCAATAACACCCTAAATTGACTTTTGGTGAATATTGAATAAAGGATACTTCTATTCGTATAACAAAATTGAATCAATAGCCACAAAGCCAGAAGTTGCAAAATAGCCCCTACACCTCCCATAAAATATAGAATCCAACTTGGTTCTATCCAGAGGGCAGAAAGAAAAACGCTCAACACCATCCCACTAACCACCGTCCATAAAAATGCCGTAAATGTCTTTTGGGTTATAGTAATTCCGTGTTTTTCCAAAATATAGAGGCATAAACCGATCAGGGCTAAAATCATCCATCCATTATATTGAAAATGCAGATAGAAATAGATGGCCAATTTATACCAAATGGATTCGGGTCCCAATAGGGTCATAATAGGGCCTAAAGCCCAGGGGCCTACACTGGAGCCAACCATAAACCACAGGGCTACAACAATGCAGCGATAGGAATGGGTCTTTTTAATATATGAAGGCACATTTTTAATAAAAAATCCGGTAAACCAATAGGAGGCCACTAAAAACAGCGTCGAGAAAATAATGGAAAACAGCGCGTATCCCTGAAAAGGAAAACTTAACAGCATCCCCACCAAAGACAATTGGGTGAACCAGAAAATCCTTTTATACCTCCTATCCAGATTCCGGTTGCTTAGATAGATATGGAATAAAAGGGAAGTTAATCCAATATAAACCCATCCCAGCAAAGCGATATGGGAATGTGTATGTACAATATACCGGTAATTGATAGGGATGGGTATTGGGGAAACAACATAGGTACGCAACAGCACCCCCAATAAGGCGGCCAATAAAAAATAGCCTAGGGACCCGTTGATATGTGCTTTAATGGAAATCAATTGTGATAGGAAATTGCCTCAATTATTAATTAAAGATATTTATAAAAGCACAATAACGACACTTAAAAATCTTTTCTCTTGGATTTATATCCCAAGCGCCAAACCGGAATCAAGGTCCATAAGCTTAGCATAATCAGCGATATTACGACCCCCAGATTAGTACCGAAAAATTGCTTAAAGATAGCTCCTGTATATCCCAAAAGGGCAGAGATGTCCAGTTTTAAGAGAATAAGCGTCCTGGATAGGTCTATGGGGTTAAACATCGTTGCCATCAAGGAAAAGTTATCCAAGGGATATTGTTCAAAAACAATCAAGGACATTAGGAAAAGTCCATCGTAGATCACTGCCAAAAACAACCATGACAATACCGCGTACCCAAATCCTTTTATCTTATTCTCGTTAGACAGGGCAATATTAAAGGCCAAGGCCGTAAAGATCATGGTTAAAAAGGCGCCGGTAATAAGCAATAGGGAGAAATCCCAAATGGCATTACTTTCAAAAAGCCCATATAGTGCAAAGGGGATCCCCAATCCCAAAACCAAGCTCATGGTAAGGGAACCGGCTACACCAAGATATTGACCAAAAAATATGGAGGATCGTTTAATGGGTTGGGCCAATAACAACTCCGTAAACTCCTTGGAGTTATAAAAGTACATCACCCCAAAAATTGTCCCAATTAAGGGTACCAGCACAATTATAACGTTCATTAAGGTTATGACGGCCTTGGATAGCTCGTTGTTAAGAAACAACAAAACAAAACCTAATAGGAGGTAAAAAAGGAAATATACGTAGCTCCAACGGCTTCGCATTAAATCGTAAAAGCTATATTTTAATATTTTTATCATGTTGGCTAGTAGGTTGATATGGCCGCAATGGCATGTTCAAAATTAGTCTGTTTGGTTTTCACCTTTAAGTCGTTTATACTCCCTTTAAAGTAAATCTTCCCTTCTAAAAGATAGACCACCTCATCGGATACTTCCTCTACAAATTGCATGATATGGGAAGTTATTAGGAAGGTTTTCCCTTTTGCCTTTTCCTCAAAGATCAGTTCTTTTAATCTTATGAGGGCCAGAGGATCCAAGCCATTGGTAGGTTCGTCCAGGATAATCAAGGGACAATTAAACATAAAGGCCAGTACAATATTTACCTTTTGTTTGGTACCCCCCGATAAATTGCTCAGCTTCTTATCTAAAAATGGCTCCAATCCAAATCGGGCTATAAGCTGTGCTTCGTCACTGGGCATTTGCCGTATGTCCTTAATCATCTCAATCAATTCCAAAACCTTTAGGTTGCCCGGGAAATTGGCAATTTGGGGCAAGTAATTTATCTGTTGACGATATTTCCATTGATTTTTTACGGGGGAGTCCATCACGGAAATAATCCCCTTATCCGGAATTACCATCCCGAGCACCGTTTTAATCAAGGTTGTTTTTCCAGACCCATTGGGTCCTAGAACCGCAAAAATGCTGCCTGCGTGAATATTAAGGTCCAATCCCGTCAGGACCGGATTTTTCCCAAATTTCTTATGTAGGTTTTCTACCTGTATCATTTATTTCTTTTCATTAATGGTTTTGCATCTACTAAATTATCCGGAGTAAATACCGGGGATACTTTTTCGGAAAAATCTATGATATCCATAAACAGGCTCCTTAAGAGAATTATAGTCTCTGGAGTCCGATTTACGATATAGGAAAATAATTTCACTGGCCTATAGGGCACATCCCCAAAACCATCCCTATCTAAGTCGTACCCCGTATAATCGCTCCAATAGTTTTTCTCAAAAACATTATCGTGTAGATTTCCGTTATAGGCCAGGTCAAAGGAATTGTAAAGGAAATTATTATTGGTAATGGTATTGGCATAACAGGCTCCGCGTACTTTTATGGCCCAACCGTTACTAATAAAATCATTATTCCTATAGACTATTCGGTTAGAGCCCTCTATACTAATCCCTACGGTATTCTCCTCAAAAGTATTTCCAGATATTTCGGCATCGTTTATTTCCTTTAACAGCAAACCAAAAGAGGCAGTACCCCAATTTTTTTTAAAGGTATTGCCGTGCATATCTATCCTTTTAGAAAACATTACCGCTACCCCTGCCCCATTGTTCTCAAAGGTGTTCCCTTTATATACATCGTCATTGGAAAACATAAAATGTAGTCCGTACCTAAGATTATTACCGCTATAATTATGTTCTATGGTTATAAAGTCTGAAAACTCCAAATAGATGCCATCCCTTACATTCTGAATGGAATTATTGGCAACCACAATATTTTTGGAATACCATAACTGTATTCCATTTCCTGAGTTGTACTCATCTTTAGCATCCCCTTGAATGGTGTTATTGAGTACCATCCCATTTTTAGATTTTTCCAAATAAATGCCAAAAAACAATTTTTCCAATTTCACATTTTGGATTAAAAAATCCTCACTCCCAATAACTCGTATGGCTGCATAGTCTGAGGTGTAGCTAGTGCCCACATTCTTGATAACGAACCCGTCAATAGTAACGTTATTGGCCATTATCTGAATTATCTCCCCTTGCTCCCCTCCATCAATTATGGGATTGCCTTCTCCCATTAGGGTCAACGGTTTGTTTATTTTGAGATTAAATTCGTTATAGGTTCCATTTTTGACTAAAACGGTATCAAAATCGGACGCCTGTGATATTCCCTCCTGAATGGTCTTTATAGGACACGTTTTACATACCGTTATGGTAGAAGCCCAGGTTTTGACGCCTATCAGAAGCATAATAATAACAAAGAACAACTGCTTTTTCCCCATTATCGTACAATCAAGAATTTAGCGTTTTCCTCTGCGGAAACCCAATGTACTATCTCTTTCGGGAAGCTGAAAAGTTGATGTTTTCCCAATACATAGTTTTTGTCCTCGATATGAAAGTTGATTTTTCCTTCCAAGACAATTAATTGTGCCTCCGTAGGGGAGGTGTGCTTGGGAAAAATAGCTCCTTTTTCTAAACTTACCCCCAATATTTCAACCGAAGGCGTTTTCACCAGCTTTTGCACTTGCAATTGCTGATGCTTTTGATCTCTTATTATATTGTTAATCTTGTATGTCATATATGCTGTTATAACTGTTTGAAGTACTCCTGCCTTCTACGCGAAGGTGTACCTATTGATTATCGCTCCATATTACTAGCAGAATTGCTATAATCTCCAAACACAAATTTAAGCTGCTCCCAATTAAGCTTATCTCCCTTATGCGTTATCCAAGCCTCTTCCTGTCCTTCCTGTGTTCCAAAGGCGGTTAAGTATGCTCCCATGGGACTCGGTATCCCTTCACTAATTAAATAATAGGCCTGGGTGGCATTGATTAATGCACCTGGGTTGGAATAATCATTTACTAGGAAAAGAGCGATATCCTTACTTTTAATATCCATTAGATAATTTAGCATACACTCTGTAGCATCAAACTTATACGCCTTCCCTTTATCCGTTACTATTTGTGCCGCATGCTGCCTATCTACAATGGTCATCCTACAAAAATGGCAGCCATCCGTACCATAGACTATTGGTTGTGGCTTAATACTACAGGAAGTAATCAATAGCAGTAAGAATAGGGAAAATAAATACTGGTTCATGTTTTTTATTTTTATAGGAGATCGCCTTATCAGAGTCATATCGGTTTACTTTTTATTACTTTTTTTATACCCTAAGTATCCTGCCACCAAAGTGAGCAGCATTCCTAGAAACATTAGATAGCCTCCTGCACTGGGCAATGAGGTAACATCGAAATTCAACATTTTTTCATTCCCTAATAAGGGTGGTTTATAAGTCATGGGCGTCCCATCTGGATGGGTAAGTTTCATTATGGCTCGAGGATCGAGGTCGGTACCATAATCGGTCATCCAAGCATTAAAATCGTACATACCTAAAAGTCCTAAAACAGCCATCAGTACAAACCAACCAAAAAACCATCGATAGCTTACTTTTTCCATAAACCCCAGCAAGCCTATCATTACCCCAAAGAATACCATTGCCCCTACTACTATTGGAAAAACACTAAACTCCCACATCTCTTCTGGCTTAGGGATGGTCTTCATCCCTATGTAGTGATTTAAGCCATCTATGTTTTGGATGTCAAATTCCTCCACTCCTTTAATTCCATTGATATATATGTTCATTCCCATCGGCTCTGGATATTGGGGTGCTCCAAGCATAATATTCCACAAGGGAAAAGCATAGAGTCCCAACAATAACAGTGGCCCGATGATCATAAATACACTTGCTTTTTTCATATCATTTTGCATTAATAATGGCTAGTCTTTTTTTGGGTGGTGTACGTTCTAGATTTTCTAAAAAAAGCGGGCAGTCCGTAAACATCGCCCGCTTTTTATCTATCCTATTATTTGGGGTTAATCTCCAAGGGACCAACTAAGTTCCAAATCAGAATCTGCGGGGGAAACCCTTACATATCCTTGCATTTCTTGGTGAAGTGCAGAACAGAAATCTGTACAGTAGAAAGGCCATACCCCTACTTTTTTAGGCTCCCATAATAAGGTCTTTGTTTGCCCTGGTGCAATTAACAACTCTGCATTGGTAGCACCTATCATAGCAAAGCCGTGAGGTACGTCAAAATCCTGTTCCTGGTTGGTGATATGGAAATACACCTCATCCCCTACTTTAATCCCCTCAATATTATCTGGTGTAAAGTGGCTTCGGATGGTAGACATATACACATGTACCACTTTTCCGTCCCGTACCAATTTAGTATCATTGGCAGTTAAGGCTGCATAAGGATGCTTGTTTTCAGAAAGTTTATAGATTTTTCTGCTATTAGCAATCAATTTCTCTGCAGGGATACCAGCTGCATAATGCGGTTCCCCATGGGTTGGGAAATCATACAACAACTCCATCTTATCTCCAGATATATCGTACAATTGTGCAGAGTGCTCCATTTCTGGTCCAACGGGTAGGTACCTATCCTTGGTAATCTTGTTCATGGAAACATAATATTTTCCAAAAGGCTTTTGTGAGTTTCCACCAGGAATCATTCCATGGCCTACAGAGTAATAAGAAGGCTGTCTGTCTAATACTTCCCAGGTGCCCAACTTCCATTTCACTACCTCAGAGGATATAAAGAAGGTGGTATAGGCATTTCCTTTTCCATCAAATTCGGTATGCAAGGGACCTAGTCCGGCTTGGGTAACTACACCTCCTAGCACTTCCTCAAATTTTAGAATAGGGATTCCGTAAGCCTCTCCATCAAATTTTTCGTTCTCTATAGCATCTATCATATTGGTGAAGGAATGCACCGTTAAATCTGCAGACAATTTCCCATTCCCAATTATATACTCTCCAGAGGGATCTACATCACAACCGTGAGGGGATTTTGGGGTTGGTAAGAAATAAACCGCACCAGGCACTTTGGTAGGATCTACGGTTAATACCTCTTTCTTCATGGTAGAAGTAGCCGTATGGGTATGTTCATCATAAACGTTATGGGCATACTCAGCAGGCATCATGGTACCGCCACCATTGTTTACATATTCTTCAATTTTCTTCCAGTTTACAGCCGCAATGAAATCCTTGTCGTTCTGAGAGGAATTCACCTCCATTAACGTATTGGCTTCCTCGGTATTATAGGTGGTAAAGAAGAACCATCCGTGCGACTTATTTCTACCGGGATGCGAGAGGTCATAATTGAACCCAGGCATCATCAATTGAAATTTAATATCCATTAGGCCCGTTTCGGGGGCTACACTAATAAAGGATATAGCTCCTTTAAAGTTTCCTTTATAATCCTTTATAGGCATATCTCGCTGTGGTACAGGAACCGAAAATCTTGTACCCGCTACCACATATTCTGTGTTTTCCGTAATAAAGGAAGAACTGTGGTTCCCTGCACTGTTAGGCACTTCTATAATTTCTACCGTTTCAAAAGTGGTAAGGTCAATTCTAGCAATCCTCGGGGTATTGTTACCGTTGATAAATATCCATCGCCCATCTAATTCCCCATTGGTTTGGGAAATATCCGGGTGGTGGGAATCATCCCATGGCACAAATCCAAAAGAAGTGTTCAGCATGGGCTTAGTTTCTTCCGAATAGCCATAGCCGTTGGTGGGAAACTGTGAAAAAACTGGAATTTCCTTGAACATTCTTCCAGAAGGCAGTCCGTAAACTGTTAGGTTACCGGTATATCCGCCAGAAAAGAAGGCATAGAAATCGTCGTACTCCCCAGGTGGAACGTAGACCCTATCTGCGACACTGGATCCCAAAGCCCCTTTGGCTCCGCTTTTCCCTTGGTTATTACAGCCGGTCATTAGTGCAAACACTCCCAGCAGTCCAAAAAATAGATATTTATATTTTCTCATAATGGTTTAATATTTAATTATTCTTGTTTAGTATTAATCTTTAGTAGGTAATAGTACCTTATCCACTACATGTACAATTCCGTTACCTGCAGGGATACTGGCTATTATTTTGGCACCGCCAACAAACACATCGTCCCCTTTTACTTCCACAGCAACGTCTTGGTTGTTTGCCTGACCAAGTTTTTTAAACTTTTTCAAAAAATCCTTGCTGTAATTGCCTGGGGTAACGTGGTATTTTAAAATATTGGCCAAGGTCTCCTTGTTTTCCGGTTTTAACAGATCTTCTACCGTGCCTTCTGGCAAGGCATCAAAGGCATCATTGGTAGGGGCAAAAACCATGAGGGGTCCGGCATTTACCAACACATTTTCCAATTCTGCTGCCTGCACGGCCGCCACCAAGGTGGTATGGTCCGATGAGCCTATAGCAATATTTAGCACGTTGGGCGTAGACCCATCATCCTCTATAAAAGCCTGGCCCTGTTTTGCCTTTATTCCCGTTTCCGTAGTATTGGAAGATTCCGTAGTGGAGGCCTTATCCCCATTTTTACAAGCGGATACAAGACCCAGCATTAAAAATGTTATAGCCCATAATTTAAAGTTGACAATTGGTTTCATATATAGATGTTTATTGTTTTATGATGGTTATACCTCGGCTCTCCTACCGTTGGTAGGTTAACTTGCTATGCGGCTGTCAAGTACACATGTCTCTATTCGTGATGGCGACCAGTTTTTAGTTATGATTAGTTTACTTATAAGGTTCTAAAATACTCTACCACCGCCCTGGCTTGTTCTTCGGTTAGCCCTTGGTTAGCCATGGGTGATCCGTTAAACTCCATGAAAAGCGCTTTGGCTAAGGGGTCTTCTTTTACCATGCCTTCCGGGTTTAAGATCATATTCATAACCCATTCTGGAGTACGTCTTTCCATGATACCATCTGGGGCCGGACCTATAAACTTTTTACCGACCCTATGGCAGGCCAAGCACATTTGATCATAAACCTCCTTGCCCATTTGGGCCATCCCCTGATCTATTTCTGCCCCCAGGGTAACAGAAGTTATGGGACCTACCCCTTTATTGGTAAGGTCTACGGTCTCGGAAGCCTTCACCTTGGAAGCCTCTGGTGTTACTGGTTTTTCTGTTTTGGCCTTAGCCCTATCTACACTAAACCCGTCCTTTTTTTTCTCTTCTTTACCACCACAGCTCAAGGTTATGGCTGCGAGAAGAACTACTGCAATCTTAAAAGTTAATTTCATCTCATTTCTATTTTTAATGGTTAGCAATACTGCTGTTGCGATAAGTTGACTTCTAAATCTAAATGTCTATTGGGGTACTTATCCGTTTGTTTTAACTTTATTTTAGGACAAAATTAAGATGCCTTCTCAGCATATAACATGATAAAAATCATATATCGGACTTTAAAGTCCGATTTAGTTGTTTTTATAGGTTTGGGTTAGATAGCAACTACACCATTTAATAATATCTAACTGATTTACAATGAAATACCCAAAATCAACTGACCCATTAATTGTTTCACTTTATCGTTTCTAGCCTATTAAAGCTGGAAGTAAGAAACAGCTAGATCAGTATTTA
>NZ_VVIN01000054.1:0-25889 GCF_008711145.1 Arenibacter lacus | reverse complement strand
TAAGGCTGCCAAATGCGGGAGTAGATCTTTAAAACCCCTGTTTTATTGTACACATCCAACACCAAGCCCGGAAATCCGTCATTCTCCCCGTGGATACCTCTGTAACCGGTAACTCCTTTACTCCTTAGGTTTTCGCGCTGGACATAGGCTTTATTGAGTTGCGATTTCCAAAAGTTGGCCGACAGCTGTAAGCGCCCAGCCCTAAAAATAATTTTAATGCGAATCACCTCCTCCGGATCCCACAGTCCAAACGCAAAAGGCTTATTGGTTCTTTGATCGAAAAGAACACATAAGCTCCCCGCCAAAGCGTTTTTACTGGGACCTTTTACAATACTTTGTTCAAATACCCAAGGGTGACCTTGTTTCACCGCTTTTTCAGCAGCTTTATTGAGTTTAATGGCTATGGTTGCAGGTACTTTCATACGGTATATAAAAATAATAGTTTTCGGAAAAGTAGGCTGATAATGCTCCTTTTTTCCTTAGGGATACTTTAGTTGCTAAAGGTAGGGGTCACTCCCCATTTCCAATGCAAGCGGGCAACATAATTCATTTTATTCGGTTGGCAACGGTCAATGGTAAAATTCGTTTAAAATATTTAGTGGATATTTATATTCAATCATTTTCTTAAATATAAAGTTGGCGCAGCCAAAACTCCTTAAACGCAAAATAGTGTTCGAAAGCTCCGAGATCAGGAGCGAAGGAACGTAGCGACGCGGAGTTTCGAACACGGTTTTTCGACCTCGTTGTCGGAAAAATTTATTGGTTAAGGTGTCTTTTCTTTTGGTTCGTTTTCTTTGGACAAGCAAAGAAAATGAACAAACACTCAAAGAAAAGTATACCGACTTCTGTAAAGTTAATAAGTCACCTTATGACGAACAACCACATTCTACAAGTGAAATACAAAAATAACAGTGCAGCAACAAAGATCAGTACAATAAAACCACTTGAGTAAATTGAAAGACAACTTGATTAATTGAGGCTAATACAGAACCTGAAAAAATAATTTACTCTAATAATCATTGATATTTCGATAAAATAAACACTTAATCCACATGACCCAATTATTTCTTATCCAAATTGATAGCAATTTCTGGATAAAAACAATAAAAGATTTTGAACCGTTATTATAACACTAGTCTTTAGTTCGATACACCTTATGAATGAAGTATCGCATCGCAAATCCTACTATCAATAACCCTATACCGGAAATTAGCACGTTAAGCGGTAGAGAAACCGCCATCAACAGACATCCTATAAGTCCGCCAATAGGAATAAATGTGCCATACAGCTTATCTTTTTTCGGCTGTTTGAGGGCTGCAATATTGGTTATGCTATAATACAGTAAAATACTAAAGGTAGCAGCGCGCACAATAAAGGGGAAGGAACCAAAGAGGGTAAAGAGCAAGATAATGAGGCCGGTAACCAGCACTCCAAAATGGGGCACTTGGTAGCGAGTATGTATGGATTGAAAAACAGGGGGAATGTCGGCCCTTCTACCCATAGCCAGCAACATCCTACTAATTCCTAGAATTTGACTCAATAATACCCCCAACATAGCGGTAGCGGCCCCCAGGGTTACAACGAGGCTTATTGCGGGGGTAGATAGGCTGTTGGCCACCAATTGTAAAGGGGATGTGCTACTGGCCATTTGCTCCGTGCCTATGACCCCAATGGCCACAAGGGAAATTACAATATATAAACATATAGCGGTTACAATGGTTATTATAATGGCTTTGGGAATTGTTTTCTTAGGTTGCCCCACTTCTTCTGCTAGGGTGGCGATTCTTGCATAGCCGGTAAAGGCAAAGAAAAGGATGGCTGCGGATTCTGCTATTCCCGCTACGCCGAAAGGGGCGAAGGGTGTAAAGTGTTCCGATTTCATTTCCGGAATGCCACTAACCGCTAAATAAATAAGGGACAAGAGGGTAAGGGTGACAATTAACAAGTTTAGATTCCCTACCTTTTTGATACCGAAATAATTGGCGATAGTTAGTAAAACAACGGCCACAACAGAAAGAGTTATGGGAGCAACTATGGGAACCAATTGGTGGAAATAGCTGCCAAATCCAATAGCCACTACGCCGGCTGCTGCTAGTTTAGAAACCAGGAACATCCAACCTGCGGAAAAACCTAGGGCCGGATTCAACAACCTATAGCCGTATTCGTAGGTACCTCCAGATTGTGGGTAGACGGCTGCCAATTGTGCCGAACTCAGTGCATTGAAAGCAGCGATAATTCCCGCTGCCAGGAGTCCCACCACAAAGGCAGGTCCGGACACCCCCGCTGCCAATCCTGTTACCACAAAAATTCCCGCTCCAATAATGGCACCCAATCCAATGCCTACCGCATCCGTTAAGCTAAGGGATCTTTTTAGGGAGGTTTTTTCTTTATTTTTCATTCTCATTATTTAAGGGACCCCAATCCCCATTTATTCGCTTCTTCCCCTTGTACTTTAGTGGAAGTTTGCTTGGCATACTGCCTATCTATACAGAGGTATGCCAACTCCCCAAAGGGTATGGCGGCTAAGATAAGAGCTTTAAAATAGCCTATCAAACCTTATTTAAAATAGCCAACAGGAAACTTGGAACATGGGGGTAAGGCAGCCATCCGCTTTACAATAGAAAATCGATGTATATACTACTCGGACCGCTGCGGTTTCTGAGGATTGCATTGCCCTTATACCATTAATCCGCGCTACACATGTTTGTTAAAGTACATGGTCTTGGACCCGTTTTGAAAGAAGCCAATTCTAGGTGTTTTCTGCAACGGACCACTATATTCTGAAGACGGTATACGAATCCCCGCGTTAGCTATTGCAGCGGCATCTTTTTTTGGTTTTTTTGTCACGCTGCCCCTTTTCCTGCAAGGTTTTGCAAACCTTGTAGGTATTGGCCGAGGTGTTGCAATAGGACTGCGATATTATTGGACTCTGGGAAGCTAAAAAAAAATACAGCGGAAAGAGCGACCCGATAGGGGAACGCCCAAAATAAAAATAGCCCTGCCATATTCTAAAGCTTGGAAGCGGGGTTTATCTATGGAAATCCAAGGAGTTAGAGGGGTAGTTGTTGATAAGTGGTTGATTTGCAGTTGCTACAAAGGTGTGTCAATTATTTTATATATATTTAATACTTGTATGAATATCCAATTTTAGAGGGATGTTTCCTTATTTAACCAACCACTACCATGATGAAATATGTACCCATCCTACCCTTGTTTTTTCTACTCTCTAATTGCTTTACTTCTGCAGAGAAAAATAAAGATTCGGCCGAATCCACCCTTAAAATGGAGGTACCCCTACAAAAGGACGAAGGGAGCGCAAGTAGCAGTGCTGCTCTAAATAATGCCACCGCCCAGCAGGAGATTCTAACTCCCCTTAAAGATCAGGAAGTGGGGGACACGACTGCTACCACCGAAATTCACTTTACGGAATTATGGATATGGGAATACCTTACGGCGGAGGGCGAATGGAAGGAATTATGGGTGTATAGGGAACCCAATTTAAATTATTGGTTGTTTGAAAGATTTTCGTCGTTTGGTTGGAGTAGTGCCATGTGCGAATGGGTGGTAGCAAAGCCAAACGGAGCTTATATCTTTAATTTTCAACCCGCAGAAATGAACACCCCCAATTCTCTGGATACGCAGCTAGTGGAATTTGAGGATGAAAAGGAATTTCCTGACTTTTGGAAGCCTACGGGTGAATTAAAATCCTTTGGAGAGCCTGCCCATGGATGGGAAAATTTTGAAGGGGAAAAGTATGAAGTGTTTTTTAAAGGTCAGCCAAAACCTTCCCTGTTTTATTTGGGAACCAGCGAAATTGACATGCGACCCGTATATAACTTTAGTAGATTGGAGGGCGATATAGCATTACCTATTAAATTTCCTTGGGGAATCCCTAAGAACATGGTGGTTTTAAGCGAGGAAACAACGCTGGAATATTTTAATAAGAAGGTGCATTACCGCTTTAAAGAAATTTCTCCCAATTCCTACTATGTGTATTTGCCAAAGGAGTAAGATGGCGAAGCACTACGCTATAATTCCCTGGCTTACAGAGAGGCTAAAGGTGGGTATTCCCTGTGTCCTTAGCCAACGGGATAGGGTTCATTGTTTATGAGTTTATTTTTAATAAGGGGATTAATGGCTACCAAATCCTTTGCGAATTGGATCTTGTCCTTTGGCGACACTATCATCTCACTATGCTTCCCATATTTAATGATAATTCGGTCAAAGGAAGGGGCAGGGGAGGCAATGATGTTCTGGGTTTTGGATATCGTCTTGATTTGATCTATATCAATGGGCTTATAAGAAAAAATGCCGCATTTTATCCGAAGCATGTTGCCGTCAATAGTGTATCGGGTATTAAAGAAAAGGTGTAGAATAAATACAAAGACAATACTAAGGAATAGGGTTATGCGTAGGGTCTCCCCGTTAATCCCACCCTTCACTATATCGGGCACAAGCGGACCAAAAAAAACTAGAAATATAAATACTACCAACCCGAAGGATACTTTTGCTGGGTAGGTCTTTTCCGTTGACTTTCTCATAGAACTAATTACGATTGCTGGTAAAACAAACTTTTTAAAACTACGTACTCACTAAGTGAGATTTAAAGGCTTCGACCCTAGGGTCGATTTGGATTTGCTATTTTCCGTCCGATTCCCATTACGTTATTACGGGCTTGCCCGAATTGTATGGGCGGGCCTGCGCTAAGGTAATTGTTAAAGTGACTGGTAACCAATATAACAAAATTAACGGTAGGAAGGAAGTATTAGCATGCGTCTTTCATAGCAACGGCATTAAAGGAGTCTTCATGGTTATTCCTGTGAAATTTAAAGGGAGGCGTTAATCTGCTGTTAGTTTATGTAGGATGGTATTCACTTTTTTAGCTTCAAACTTTTGAAGAATCCGTAGTATTAATTGCAATACCTTGGTTCTGGGAGCTTTAATGCGCTTACTAAGCGTTAGTACTCCCTGGTCTATTTTAGTTATCGCTCCTTGGTTTAAGTCGGCCCCTAGGGACCAAAGGAGGTTGGCCGAGTTCCATGATTGCTGTCGCGCCTTTCGCATACTAAAATCTATAAGCTTTTCATCCTTGTTTTCTCCTATCCAATCTAGAAGGAATAATAGGGGGGACACACGACTGAGGCGGTCTTGCATCTCATTTACGATCTGAAAAAGTATGTCGTTTACCTTCATAAAATCAGCTTCAATATCCCTTATTTCCGTATTGGACATCGTAGTGGCAGTAGCTATTGCAAGGTCAAGGTTGATATGCGTATTCATGCCTAACATAATGTGCTGTACAATGGTCAAAGGTTCCTGGGCATGATGAAAGGCGTAGGTCCAAGAAGCACAAACAAATTCTTTGTTTTTGTAATTTGTATAGGCATCCAAATATAAATTGGCAAATGCTACATCTAGCATTTCCATACGGGGGTTGTCCTCAAAATTCCCGAGCGCAATTTCCGATGCAATTTCCGCTGTAGTACGACGGTAGATATAGGCAAATAAACCCATTCGGTTATTATTGGATATACATTCCGCAATAATAGCATCCAGTTTTTCCAGAACATCATGAATGGTGGTGGCAGGTGGCATTGGTAATTTGTTTGGATTGGTTTGTTAAAAATAGGGAAACTGTTTCTAATAAGGGGTCTTATCTAGGATTAAGATCAGTTCTTTAGTTGTAAGTTAATAGTGAGCTCTATATCCTTATCCACCAAAGTTTTGTCGGCCCAGTTCCCTTTATAGGCTACATTCCACAGAAAACGGTCAATGGTAAATCTAGTGACGAAGGAAGCATTGGAATAGGTTGCTCCAAATTCAATGTTTTTGGTGAAGTCTTTTATGGTTAGGTTCCCAGCTACCAATAGACTGTCGCCCTGCAGTGGTTTTATATGGGTAATTAGAAGCCTGGCGGTGGGAAACTTCTCCACATGAAAGAAGTCCTCACTTTTCAGGTGATTGTTCAAGTTATTTCTGGGAATAGGTTCATGGTCCGGAATATCGGTTACCTCTATGCTTGTCATGTCTACGATAAATTTTCCACCTATCAATTGCTGGTTTTCTGAAATAAAGTACCCGCTTTGCAGGGAAATGTCGCCCTCGTGTTTGCCTGCACCCCGCATTTTAGTACCCTTCCAATGTAGTTCCGATTTTTTTGTGTCAATTTTTAGGGTATCACCTGTGTGTTTCATTGTTACAGGGGGCCTTGCTGCAGTTATGGATGCTTTTGGTGCTTCGGATGTATGTTTCCCAATGCAAGCGCTAAAATAGAGGGGAATTAGAAAAGTTAGGCCGATTTTATTCATAATTGGGAATATTTAATCCCAAAATAATATCTCTATGCACAGTTACTAACCCATCCTTCAATACGGGTTTTACAATCCCCGAACCACCACGCTGTTTTAAAGTGTTTCGTTCTTCTTGTGTTAACATAGGGTCGTCCTCAAAGACCACATCATCAATATAATATTCATTAATAGTAGGTTCCTTAACGGTAAAATGAATGTGTTGAGGTTCCCTTCCGTTGGGGTATGCTGCGGGTCTAAAAGTGTAGAAGGTATAGTTCCCTGTCCTATCTGTTTTTACCCAACCCCGTATATAGCCGTGTCTTTTTCCCCAGCCTTTTTCATTCCCCTTTTTAGGATACACTCCGTTGCGATCTGTTTGATAGATGTAGACCACCACATTTTCGGCAGGGGTTTTGCCATCCCTTTTAAAGACCGTTCCACTTATTTTTAGTTTGGGCTCGTTCTCCTGAAATCCCGGAAGGGTATCTATAGTCGACAATTTTTTGTCGTCGTATTCAAAAACGGCCTCACAACCTTGACAGGGACCTCCCACTAATTTTTTGGCATCCCCTTTTTTTGTTTGTGATTGACAGGAGAGAACGGTCATCAATACAACTGGCACCATTATTAAAAATCTCATTTTAGGTATGATTTTAGACCAAAGCTGGCTACTTATTAAATACTGTTGGAGGAGGGAGTAGTAAAAATAAGGATTTTAGAGGGTTTTTTTATTATAGATACCGATATGATTTAATTTAATTGATTGCTAGAACTAGCCGTTAACTGATGATTCCACGTTCCTAACAACAAAAAAAGGTGCAATCCGCAGATTGCACCTTTCTTATAAAAACGGTTACTATTAATTCCCTTCCTGCGTGCTGTCTATCTCCAACATAAAGTCAAGGATAGTTTTATTAGCTGCGGTTATTTCTGCCTCCAGGGTGTCGCTTGGCATATAACCATTTAACGCTGTTACAACCCTGTAGTCGCCCGCGTCTAGCCCCATAATGGTATAGTTGCCATCTACATCGGAGAATCCAGTAGTATTTAAAGTATCAGCAGCAAATACGGAGATCTGTGCTCCTTCTAAGGCCACTTCTGTTGAATCCTTAATTGTTTTTACCATTCCTGTTAGCGTCCCTGCGGTGGATAGATTGCTGGCCTTGATCACGGGCTTAAAGTTGAATCCGGTGATACCATCTACTTTATTGGTGCTACCTTTGGCAACAAAAGAACGACTCACGTCAAAATCTAATAGCAGATCGGAAGAGAGTCCGCCTTTAACCGTAAGACCAGGTTTTATAAAGACCTTTATCCCTGTCTGCTCGCCGCTAGGTACTTTTAGATCGTAGGTAGTGCCATCGGTAAGAACCACATTCACCCCTTTTACATAAACACGCACAAGGTCGTAAACCCCTACCGGAACCTCTAGGTCTACCAAAGTCTCCGTAACCCCATTGGTTAATTCCAATAGGTTTACCGGCACTTCTTCCTCCATAAGAACTACAAAAGGAGAACCATCGTTTTCCTCGGACGTTTCGCCATCCTTACTTTTATTTCTGGCATCTATCTTAAATACGGTTACATTAGCCTCTGCAACCAGATGATGTGGAAATGGAGCATCCGTTAGGTGAACGGACAACCTACCCGTATCCGAGCCTGCATCGTTATTATCGGTACATCCAATAGTGAGGCTTAAAAATGCAATGGTAAAAATTAATATTAAATTCTTTTTCATTTTGTTCTTTTTCGTTAAACATTAAATAGTTAGTTCAATCCCCCTAAAAGGAACATTGTATAACTATAACCACCTACCCCTATGGTTACCCTACCTAATAATCGACATTTTTTTGTAGAAAGCTCTTTAAGGAGTTTAAAGGAGGTGGAGTTTTTTATTAGAATCTTAGGTGGAATCGTATAAGTTAGCATTCTGAGAGTGTTTTGGAGTGATGCCTAAATCCTTATTAAATAAACGTCATGCCTATGTAAAATCGTACTTAGGCAGAAATTTAAAATTACCCTGAATTAGGCTTGTAGTAGGTATCTCTATGGTTTAAAGGGAGGATGTCCATAGAACTTCACCATTTATCATTCCACTCTGTTTTGATTTTCACGCTATTTATCGCACTTTTGCGTTTTATTTTACACTTATAACACGGCGAGTCGCTAATCATCTAATAAATTATTACCAGAATGGATTATAAATTACAAATCCCAAAAGGATATACTCCTCAATTAAATATACAAGAGACAGAACAAGCAATTAAATTGATTAAAGATTTTTTTGAGCTTAGTTTATCATCCGAATTGAGATTAAGAAGAATCACGGCACCTTTATTCGTGAAAAAAGGATCTGGTATTAATGATGACCTTAGCGGTATAGAACGCCCTGTTACCTTTCCAATAAAGAGCATGAACGATGAAGAAGCCGAAATTGTTCATTCACTGGCCAAATGGAAAAGACTTGCTTTGGCGCAATTAGACATTGAGTCGGGTTACGGAGTATATACGGATATGAATGCCCTGCGTCCGGACGAGGTTTTTTCAAATATCCATTCCATCTATGTAGATCAATGGGATTGGGAACGAGTAGTTTCTGAAGAAGAAAGAAACTTAGATTTCCTTAAATACATTGTTAGGAAAATTTACAGCATTTTTAAAAGGGTAGAATATGTGGTATACGAGCGTTACCCACATTTAAAGCCGGTACTTCCAAGGGAAATTACGTTCATTCACACAGAAGAATTAGCAGCACAGTATCCTAACCTTTCATCCAAAGAAAGAGAAACAGCAGTCACTAAAAAATATGGAGCCGTATTTATAATCGGAATTGGCGGAGTGTTGGCAGAAGGGGAAAAACACGATGGAAGAGCTCCTGATTATGACGACTGGAGTACCGAAACCGAAAATGGGCTAAAAGGGCTAAATGGGGATATCCTTCTTTGGAATCCTATGCTAGAAGAAGCTTTGGAGCTTTCCTCTATGGGAATTCGCGTTGATAAGGATGCCCTTAACAAGCAATTAGCGATTGAAGGTGCGGAAGATAGAAAAGAATTAATGTGGCATAAGATGCTACTTAACGATGAGCTTCCGTTATCCATTGGAGGAGGAATAGGTCAGTCCCGACTATGTATGTTCTTCTTGAAGAAAGCGCATATTGGAGAAATTCAGACCAGTATCTGGCCAGAGGAAATGATTGAAGAATGTAAGCAGGGAAATATTCCAATTCTACGATAGGGATTCCACGCTTTAAAATACTATAAATGGCTGTCGATATTATTTGGCAGCCATTTTTGTATTCGCTGAGATCTAGCACGCGTGTGGTGCTTGCCCGCCTGCAAAGGGGGCTTACTCTGAATAGGCGCCAGAAGAATAGGTTAATTCATAGCTATGAGAATAAATTTCAAATACGATTCCGAAAGGATCTTCCACATAGCACATTCTATAGGGCTTGTCATCTGGATAATACGATCTTATAGGCATTCTTTGTTTCCCACCAGCAGCAACAATCTTGTCTACTAATTCTTCAATATTTGGATCATGGATACTAAAAAAAGCACTATTGAAGTATTGTTGATCACCAAAAGAATGGTTGAAAATGTCTTCAATAGCGCTTTAAATTGAATATTTTAGCTAAGACGGCTGCTTATTCGGGCAGACCATACGTATCTACAACATAGTCGATATCCTTATCGCCCCTACCACTTAAATTAACCAAAATAGATTTTTGAGGTTGCTCCTTAGCTAGTTTTAAGGCATAGGCCACGGCATGCGAGCTCTCCAGTGCAGGAATAATACCTTCTAAGCGACTTAGTTCATAGAAAGCATCAATGGCTTCTTTGTCGTTAATAATATCGTAATTAACCCTGTTTTCATCTTTTAGCATGCAGTGTTCTGGTCCTACAGCCGGATAGTCTAGACCACTGGCTACGGAATATACGGGGGCTGGCTCTCCTTTTTCGTCCTTTAGCATATAGGATTTAAATCCATGCATCACCCCTGGGGTTCCCAAGGTCATGGATGCTGCATTCTCCCCATATTCCATGGAGCGTCCTGCGGGTTCTACACCATGTATCTTGCACTCTTCATCATTAAGGAAAGCAGAGAACAACCCAATAGCATTACTACCACCACCCACACAGGCAACCACATTATCTGGTAATTCACCCGTCATATCCAAAAACTGTTCACGCGCTTCAATCCCGACAACGCGTTGAAAATCGCGCACCATCATAGGAAACGGATGAGGTCCTACCACAGAACCAATGCAGTAAATGGTATTTTCAGGGTCTTTTAGGTAGGCTTCAAAAGCGGAATCTACCGCCTCTTTTAAGGTTTTAAGCCCGTGTGTAGCGGGAACAATAGTGGCCCCTAATATTTTCATGCGCACCACATTTGGGTGCTGTTTTTTAATATCCACTTCCCCCATGTGTATTTCGCACTCTAAACCAAAATAAGCGGCAGCGGTAGCCAAAGCCACTCCATGTTGGCCTGCACCTGTTTCTGCTATAAGCTTCTTTTTGCCTAGGTGTTTGGCTAGCAGGGCTTCACCCATACAGTGATTTAGTTTATGAGCGCCTGAATGGTTTAAGTCTTCACGCTTTAAATAAATTCGCCCTCCGTATTTTTCGGATAAACGAGCGCAATAATAAACAGGAGTTGGACGACCTTGGTAATGTTTGCGTATGCTGCGCAGTTCCTGTATAAAATTATGCGATTTACTAATGGTATGGTAAGCATCCGTTATCTTTTTCATTTCAACTTCTAGTGATGGCGGAATAAAAGAACCACCGTACTCACCGAAAAAACCTTCACTATTAGGATATTTTTTAAAATAATTGCTCATGAAAATATTTTTAATCAATTAATATCGTAAATATGGATAAAAATAAGCACTTTCTTGCTGCTACGCTACCCGCAATATGTTTTTCAGGGATGAATAAAAATCCATTGATATTTTTCTTCCAACATTCTCACTAAATTAAAGGGAAACATACTTTAAGCATAAGGGGGAATCACTAAATACTGATCCAACTTTTGGTTAAAGGCTAGCGGATCCTTCCACTGCGATTGCTACATTAATAAGGCGTTTTTTCTCCTCCCGCTATGCTCAAAGTGGCCTGGCAAGTACGGGAGGAGGGTGACAATTGTCATAAAACCTGACTTGCTAAAACTTTACTTTTATGTCACATTAAATAAGGTTTATTCATATGACGGAAATACAAATTGCACAAAGCGTTACCCCCAAGCATATTAGCGAAATCGCAGCGAAAATGGCAATTCCGGAAGAGAAGCTGGAGTACTATGGTAACGACAAAGCAAAACTTCCTATAGATATTATTGATGAAGAAAAAGTAAAAAAGAACAATCTCATCTTAGTGACTGCAATTACACCTACTCCACCTGGCGAAGGAAAGACTACTACTTCCATTGGGTTGGTAGATGCATTAGGCTATCTAAAGAAGAAAGCGGTGGCAGTAATTCGCGAACCTAGTTTAGGTCCAGTCTTTGGCATAAAAGGGGGTGCTGCTGGGGGTGGTAGGAGTCAGGTTATTCCCATGGTAGATATTAATCTGCATTTTACGGGGGACTTTCATGCCATTGAAAAAGCAAATAACCTTCTTGCAGCGCTTATCGATAATAACATTCAAAGTAAAAAGAGAAACCTTGGGATAGATCCTAGAACCGTAGTTTGGAAACGGTGTATGGATATGAATGATAGGGGATTAAGAAATATTGTGGCAGCACTTGGTGGAAAAGCTGGTGGTATACCCAGGGAAACGGGGTTTAATATTACGGCAGCATCCGAGATTATGGCGATTCTTTGCTTGGCCACAGATTTGGAGGACCTAAAAGAAAAATGTGGGAACATCTATGTGGGGGATACCTGGGAAGGAAAGGCTATATATGCGAAGGATTTAAATGCCAATGGTGCTATGGCGGTGCTATTAAAAGATGCGATAAAACCTAATCTAGTGCAAACCCTGGAAGGTAATCCCGCCATTATCCACGGAGGGCCTTTTGCCAATATTGCGCAAGGGACCAATTCTATTGTGGCTACAAAAATGGGGATGACATTAAGTGATTATACTATTACTGAAGCCGGATTTGGGTCCGACTTAGGGGCTGAGAAGTTTTTGAATATTAAGTGTCGCGCAGCAGGTATATCTCCTAAAACCATTGTTTTGGTCGCAACTATCAGAGCTTTAAAGTATCATGGGGGCAAATCATTAAAAGAAATTACACAAGAAGATGTAGCAGCACTAAAGAAGGGACTGCCTAATTTGGAAGGACATATTGCTAGCCTAAAAAGTTTTGGAATTCCCATTGTTGTTTCTATAAATGCTTTTAAAACGGATACCAAAGCGGAAATGCAAGTAGTAGAAGCCCACTGTAAGAAATTAGGTATTCCCGTTGCTTTGAGTTATGGTTGGGAGAAAGGAGGGAAAGGGTGTTTAGATCTCGCTGAAAAAGTAATTGAGATGGCCAGCACCTGTAGTAACGAATTTAATCCTACTTACCGTCTAAAGGACAGTTTGCAAACCAAGATGGAAAAAATTTGTAGAACCATTTATGGGGCGGATAATGTTGTTTTAAGTAATCTGGCTATTTCCCAATTACGCAAATATGAAGCCATGGGGTATGGGAATTTACCAGTCTGTATGGCAAAAACAGAAAAAAGTTTTAGTGATGATAAAAAGCGATTAGGCCGACCAAAGGACTTCGATATCCATATTAGGGAGTTTGAAATAGCAACAGGAGCTGGGTTTGTTATTCCTATTGCGGGTAATATGTTGCGTATGCCTGGATTGCCTGCTACCCCGGCTGCTGAGAACATCACTATTGATGGGAATGGCACTATAGCGGGGTTGTTTTAAAAATATTAAATCGGGACGCATAAGCTAACTGCTTTTGAGGACGTATAATGGGCGTGATATTGGTAATAGCAGAGTGGTTGCTAAAATTACTCCTTATTATGCCCTGTGAAATGCTCCATGGTTTTATAAATTCCTAGAACATCTCCTGCAAACCAATCAAAAACATTTATGGACATTAGTGCCTGCCCGAAACGGGTAAGCCTGTAAATGTATCCCGGGATACTCAACATTTTTTTATTTTTCTCAATGGCTCTAACAATAGTAAGTGCTGTTGCTTCAGGTTCCAGTATGGGTAATTTTGATCTAACCCCATCAAACATTCCAGTATTGATGTAGTAGGGCATTATGGTGGTAATATGTATATTCTTATTCATTTGTTTCATCTCTAAACGCAAACTATCAGACCAACCAATGAGTGACCATTTGCTTGCTGCGTAAACAGACATTCTAGGATTGGAAATTAATCCCCCAGAGGAAGCGATATTGCAAATATGCCCTGAGTTTTGATTTATCATATCCTCAAGGAACTCCCTGGTGATAAGCATGGGGGCATTGGCATTTATTTCCATCGTTTTTGAAATTTCGGATACCGAATGCTCGCTGAAATATTTACCAACTATGATCCCTGCATTATTTATCAGTACATCAACTACACCTATTTCCTGCTTAACTTTTTTGGCGGTTTCTTGTATTTGGGTGATGTTAGATACATCTACATGGTAACCAACCACTTTTCCTATATTGGAGAATTCGGTTAGGGTGTCATCTATTTTCTCTTGATTAATATCCCAAATGATAAGGTTGGCGTTCCGTTCTAACATCAATCGAACCATTATTTTACCGATACCAGATGCGCCACCTGTAATTAAAACCGTTTTGCCTTCTAATTTTTTCATCTCCTTAGTATATCATTACATCCCTTACTGGGGATTGGGTGAACATGGCCCTTTTTTTATCATTAACAACCAAGTATCACCCTTCTACAAATAAGCGGTCTAGTTCCTCTATGTTCCTAAGGACTTAATTCCCGTAGGCAATATTTCAATCGACTTTAAATCGCCCTTAGTTTCTTTCCAATACTGGAATAGATAGTTTGATGGGATCTTCTTACTTCCATGGCTGCCCATTTACTAATTGGTACTAACAATCTTATTTACGGGTACCTAATATAAGTTTTATTTGAGTAGGGTTTCCAATCTGCGTCAAAACCATCGCTATAAAAAATCCAATTCAACTAGGGAAATATACTTGCTAATCCCTTAATGGTTTTACTGATAAATTCACAAATACGGAATATAATTAGTATAGTTTTAGATTGCGGAATTTGTTGAAATTGAGTAAATTATAGTTTATTAAATTAATGGAAATTCAAGGGGATATAGGCTGTGGTTTTACAGGTTTTTTCCGATTGAGAGGTGCTATAGTGGTTATAATTATTAAACGGGTTTTCTTATGAGCCAGATGACTAAAGCGTACATAGCCCAGCCCGGCACAAGTGAATTGCGTTGGACGGGGGAGACTTCTACCTACTTTCTTGCGACAGGTGGGCTTACAGGTGAAACTATCTGCGTGGTGGAAGAACAGGCGATACGGGGTGAGAGTATCCCACTTCACAAACACGACGATATGGAGTGTTTCTACATTTTAGAGGGCGAAGTAATGTTCTATTTTGGTGTAGAGCCAGGGACGGAAGCAAGGGCAGGTGCCTTTGTGCACATTCCGGGGAATACAATACACGGTTTTCGAATTGAGTCGGAAATAGCCCGTTACCTTATTCTAACTACGCCGCGTCATGGCGAATTCTATAGAGCAATTTCCTTGCCGGCAACCCGTGCTACTATAGGTGATGAAATTATTGAACAAGCCTGCCAACAATACGAGGTTGAGTTGGTGGGACCATTACCTAATTAGACCTATCGATTCTTTCGACTTTCCTTGTTTGGAAGTAAATGTGCTTTTTGAGTAGTTCAGAATCCGCATAATCGCAAAAAGCTTCTTTAATGCTTTATGGTCGCCATAGCGCTAATTATTGGGCATCAACAGATGGAGCAACTATACGGGTATTATGAATTTAGGGGTTAGTAAGAATTTACACCAGTTTATTTTTTATTCTGAAATAAAAGTAGGAATTTGATACTTTTAATTGGATAAAGCTTGGCATTATTACTAATAAGTGCCTAATACTAATATTGTTTTATAAGGATAAAAAAGTATGTGTGTAATATCAGATAAAATTAAGTTTTGTACCTGTGTTGATCCTAAGGTAGATATATATGAACTGGATCATTATTGGGTGCTAAATAGATATAACAAGCAGAAGAATTTGATTGTAATGGGGCAATTTATGCCATCGGAAAATAAGTTTACCGATAACTACCAGCAGAACGAACTGAAAATAAGTAATGCGCTTAACAAAGCAGAGAGCTTTGATAAACCAATTAGCTTTAAACAAAAGGATCGACTACAAATAATATTAAACAGTGCTATAGAAAACATCCGGGATAAAATGGAGTTCGATTTTGAATATAAGTCTGGAACCTGGCACAGGGTTTTGGACGAAGATCCATTTTATATTTCCAGTCATTTCGACGAAATACATGCAGGTGAATTAAAAGAATTGGACTAGTGTGAGGGCTCCGTTCCTATTTTGGAGCGGAGCTGACTACACGGATATTCACTACTGCCTAACCGGTATAAGCACCAGAGGAATAGGTTAGTTCGTAACTATGGGTGTAAATTTCAAAAACAATTCCGAAAGGATCTTCCACATAGCACATTTTATAGGGTTTATCATTGGGATAATATTCCCTTATGGGCATTCGCTGTTTCCCCCCAGCGGAAACAATCCTATCGATTAAATTCTCAATATTAGGGTCTTGGATACAAAAATGAAAAAGTCCGGTATTAAAAGGGTTGAATTCTGGAGCTTCCTTAACTCCGTGGGGAAAGGAAAACAATTCAATTCCAATTCCATCTGATGTAGCCATATGAGCTATTTCAAATGCTTCCCAATCTTCACCAAAAACATCAATACACATTTGTCCAATAGCTGTATCTCTTTCTTTTTTTACAACGGAAGGTTCCATAATTATATACCATCCCATTACTTCGGAATAGAATTTAACAGCCTCCTTAATTTTGGGAACGGTTATTCCTATATGGGAAAACGATTTTGGATAAGTTTCTTCTTTTTGCATAATTATCTAATTTTTGTAGGGTGTAAATTAACGGTATATTTGCCTGTTAAGCAATAAGTTACCCAAAAGTGCTATAGGTGACAAAAAGAGTAAATTGCTATTAATCAGCTAACTGTATAATTATTATGAGTAAAGTTTATTGCCCTCTTAACTATACCATGAACCTAATAGGAACAAAATGGAAGCCACTTGTTTTATTCCATTTATTGGATGGCCCTATTCGTTCTGGAGTTCTGCAAAAGAAGGTTCCGGATATTTCCAATAAAATGTTCACTCAAACAGTACGGGAATTAGAAAGGGACCATCTTATCAGCAGAAAGGTTTATCCGGTGGTTCCTCCGAAAGTGGAATACGAATTAACTGAAAAGGGGAAATCCTTAGAGTCTATTTTAAGAAGCTTGGATAGGTGGGGAAAAGATATGTCTAGCTTCTAATAAAACTTCCCGTGACTTAGTAAGGTACGGAATTATAAGCACAATTTATCGGCCAAGGATTAAGTTGTGTTTTAGATATGCCATCCAAACAGTAGTTGCCTTAATTCTTGGCTGACTTGGATACTGTGTTTGTCAAGATTCTTTTTTTATCAAATAGACCATGTAGGCAAGATATACCACTAACAGAATTAACGCCTCCCACCGATCTAGCTTTTTCCTTTGCCCCGTGAACATAGCGATAAATAGAAAAATGGTCCCAGCTGCTAGCAGGTATATTTCGGTGTTGAAAGCGGTGTCGTACTTAATAGGATTGATAAGTGAACTTGCCGCCAAAATGAAAAATATATTGAAGATATTGGAGCCAATGACGTTCCCTACAGCTATATCATTATTCTTTTTTAATACGGCAACTACGGAAGTAGCCAATTCGGGTAAAGAGGTGCCTGCTGCTACAATGGTTAGACCAATAATTTTTTCGCTCATGCCCAGTGTTGTAGCTAACTCAATTGCGTTGATTACCACAAACCTTCCCCCAATGACTAGTCCTGCCAACCCCAAGATTACCAGTCCGACAATTTTGAATGATGAAAGTTTATTTTGTACTATTTCCGGTTCAGCCAAATCTGTCTTAAGCTGTTTGTAAACATAAATGAAAAATAGCCCGAACATAAGGAGAAGCACAAACCCCTCTATCCTTGAAAGACTTGCCGCGCCAGTAGAGAAAAAGGGATTGGCAAAAAGGTAAAGGAGTATGATGGCTATAAAGGAAATTGGTATTTCTTTCCAAACGGTGCTAGATTGGACGACTAAGGGAGATAATAGCCCTGTAAGGCCAAGGATTATAAAGAGGTTGAAATTGTTGCTGCCAATAACATTTCCAAAAACAATGTCCTGATGATTTTGATAGGATGCAAAAGTGTTTACCACCAGTTCTGGTGCAGATGTCCCAAAGGCAACAATGGTAAGCCCTATAGCCAGATCGGATACGTTATATCTTTTGGCAAGTGCCGAAGCGCCTTTAACCAGCCAATCTGCTCCTAGCACCAGTAGGGCAAGTCCAAGAAAAATAAGCAGTATTTGAATTAACATTGATTTTTTCCAATTATTGTTTCAGGCAACTTAGGGTTGAATTGACATCTACAAATAACCCTGTTTTGTCTATATCTAATATATGTCATAATTCTTTTTGGACCTCACATGGGCAAAATAATATTTCAGAAAAATTCCCTTGTCTTTTTGGGAATTTTGCTTGCTTTTCCCTTCATGCTTATGTGGTTGATTTTGACATTGATTTCCACGCTATTTGTCCATAGAATATAATCAGCTTGGAGTAGTGAATGAGTACAATAGGGGAGTGGCCGACCACCCAATAGAGGTTACTTTTTGAATTTATTTTTTATTGCTCGTTCAACCCTATATAGAAGAATCATTGTGAGTATTAAAATGATAAGTATGCCAGCGAACCCTTCCACAATAGAGGGTGCCATAAAGAATCCTAAGAAGCTGATTAAAATAAGAAGAAAGCCCATACGAATCATTTCTTTAGAAGAATAGTGCTGCGCAAAGTCCCATCTTTCCTGACTCTTTTTGGATGAAGAAGTTCTATAGCCATACCAGTTGTTGATTTTCTTTGGTGGGTATTTTAAAGATATCCAACCAATCAATATAAACCCTATGCCCGTAATCATATAGCTTATAAAAAAAGGGCTTTCTATTATTGAGTTTGGCAAAATACGCTTTTTAGATTATGGTGTTTACTAAAGTTTGGTTATGCCCAGTTTGGACACTTTATTCAATCTAAGATATAGTATTAAATGCTGTATTGCAAGTCGCTTAGTGCCAGATTCTTAAAATAATTAGTAAGCTGCCAGCGCCTCTATACTCTCTGTACTATAACCGAGTATACAAGGGATTTGGTAAAGGGTGGTTTAGTCCCTGCGAGTCGCCAATATCCCCAAATAGTCAAACCTGCCTTACGACAAAGATAAACCTGCCCGACTACACAGGCGGGCGTACTAAAGAAACTTTGTGGAAGTCTATTTCCTATTTTCTTTGACTTGCTTACACCGTTTTGTTTTTTTGTAGCCTCTTATTTTAATATATTGATGTATGATTACGATCCTAACTTTTAGGCGTTTGGTTTTTGGTCTTTTTCTTCTGATGAATGCGTTTGTGGGAACTGCTCAGGATACCTTAAGTACCAAACAGTTATTGGCCACAGATTTTAAAAATGTCTATCAGGGTGTAAAACATACCTATACACGCCCCTTGCAATGGAAAAAAAAGGATTTTCTTACTGCAGGCTCCATCGTATTAGGGACCGCCGTATTATATACTTTTGATGAGGATAGCTCCAATTGGTTTAGGAAACAGGAAGATGACGTTCCCAGTGTGCTTAAAGAATCGGGTTATTACCTTGGAAAACCGTTATACAATTACTCCCTAAATGGCAGTGTATATTTGCTGGGTTTGGTTACCAAAAATGAAAACATACGGCATACAGGCGTCCTCTTGCTTTCCTCTTCTGTAGCTATGGGAATACTTCAGAGCATATCCAAAACTGTTGTAGGACGTGCAAGACCTATGGCTGAAGTGGGAAAATCAGCTTTTAAGCCATTTAGCAAGGAAGCCGCGTATCATAGTTTCCCCTCCGGACATACTGCTTTGTCCTTCACCACTTTTTATGCCCTAGGAAAGCAATTTAATAATCCTTGGATCAAGGGTGGGTTCTATACCCTTGGGATGATTTCCCCAGTATCTAGAATATGGGCTGGAGCCCATTGGTTAACAGATGTGGCCTTAAGTGTAGCGGTGAGTGTGGTAGTGGTAGATTCTATAGATAAATTCTTGAAAAGAGAGGAGAATCAAAATTCGTTTTCTGAAAATAAGATTAGTTGGACCCTGCAGATGGGACCTGGTACCATTGGCTTTAAAGGCACATTTTAGAAGCGTGGTTTAGCATTTGTCATGAATGGCCAGTACAAAGTAATAAGCGTCTTTTTTCATTCCATTGATGCGTAGCTTCTGAAAAGACACCTTAAACACCCTGCCTAGGTTGGATTTGTTTAAAAGGTGAGTCAAGTCTCGTAGTTCTGTGTGTACGCTTAATAAAGGAGGGGAGTCCATATGGCTACTCCGGTTTTAATGGAGGGCCAACTACCTGCATACCGCTTTCTGTGAAAATGTTTTCAATTTCCTTAGATGTAGGCTCGTGATCTAAACCTGCCATCTCAAGAAAGAAATCCTCAAATTTTCCAGCGGATTACACGGTTACGGTCATTTTACCCAAGTCCGATTTCTGTGTCGATGTTACTTACCTTCACCAGCACTTACCTTAAATCCAACAATTTTCTTTGTGGTGATTTTTCATTTGAAGGAAAGACCAAGAAGGGTAGGGTAGGGATGGAAAGAAGTGCTGCAATAAATCCCTTTCTTTTCATAACCAAAGATTTTAAAGAGTTATGAAGCGACCCAATAATTTTATACTCTACGTTACGCCTTAAATCAATTCCTTATTAAAATGCTTAGTTAATTTAACCCACAGTAATTAAGTGCAGTACTGCCTCCTATATCTGCTGCCAAGAGGTTAAATTATTTTTGCGGCAATATCCTAGATAAGTGGAATAGCCTTTTTCTTAGGTTTTATTTGATAAGAAGGGGAAGTAGGAGGTTGCAGGTATAGAGAAAGCTTAAGTGTAAGATACAGAAAGTGACACATTCTTATATTATTGGAAATTCCCAAGCTTTATGTCTTCCGGTTTGGGGTGGAGTAACCAGAACCGCTGTAGCAAAGCTTTTTAATGTCCAAAAAAGCCATCATCAGATAGGTTTTGAGGCTTACCATGATTAATAATAGTACCAAACCGAACAGAAGGTTACAATCAACCAGCCATCCAGTAGAATCAGCGGCCTGCTGTCTAACGGAAACAGTATCTTTGCGCCTTTAAAATAGTATAATTGAAATCTTTTCCAATAAACAGGAAAAGAGGAAGTTAATTGTATAGATTAGAATACTGGAATAAATAAATTGTAAATCCTTTTTAATAGTACAAAATATGAAATTTGTTGGTAGTCAGATGGCTCATTATATGAGTGATAGAGATTTTAAAAGAAACTACAAGATTCTATTTAAGTATTTGATTTTTTTAGGATTTGTCATTGTAATTTATTCGGTTCTCTTCCATTTTATAATGGAGTTTGAAGGCCAACATCATTCTTGGATTACAGGCTTTTACTGGACACTGACTGTGATGAGCACCCTTGGTTTTGGTGACATTACTTTTGCGTCCGACCTTGGTCGTATTTTCAGTATTGTGGTGCTGCTTTCGGGAATATTTATGTTAATGATCGTATTGCCGTTCGCATTTATTAGGCACTTTTATATTCCTCTTTTGGAGTCGAGAAAGAATATCAAGGTGCTTCGTGAAGTTCCCTCCAAAACAAAGGACCACATCTTAATCTGCTCTTATGATGTTATAGCAAGAGATCTTACGGAGCGATTAATACAGGAGGAAATCCCATTTTATGTCATTGAGAACCGTATGGAACAAGCCCTTAAAAATCATGAGGACCGCGTTCCCGTACTATATGGGGAATTGGACAATAAGGAGACCTATCTCCTAGCCAATATAAAGGATGCAAAATTGGTGTTAGTCAATAGAGACGATTTTCTAAATACTAAGATTATTCTCACAATACGCGAAATAGCCCCTGAGATCCCTATTGTCGCCATTGCAACCAATATTGAATCAATAGATGTACAGCAACTCAGTGGCGCCAATCATGTTCTGCCGGTAAAAAAATGGCTGGGTGAGCAATTGGCCAACAGGGTAAATACACAGCATGCAGAATCACATCCCATAGGCCAATATGAAGACTTATTGATTGCTGAATTGCCTGTTCATGACACCCCCTTGGTCTCTAAACGAATTCGTGAAACAGGATTAAGGCAAAAATTTGGGGTGAGTATAGTAGGAATTTGGGAGCGTGGAAGATTGCAACCTATAAAAGGGGATGAAATACTGACCTATGATAGTGTACTGGTAATTATTGGGAACAAAGAACAGCTCCATAGAATAGATGAGCTTTTTCACGATTATAGTATCAACCCCAATCCTGTACTGTTAATTGGAGCTGGTAAAGTTGGTTTATCGGCGGCTAGGGCTTTGCATAAAAATGGGGTTTTGGTGAATGTTGTTGATAAAGATCCAGAGGTATGCAAAAGGGTAAAACCCTACTGTCATCAAGTATTCTCAGGGGATGCCTCAGATTATCAACTCCTAAAACGCGCCGGAATCCTTGAAGCGCCCTCGGTATTGCTTTCTACCCATGACGACACCTCCAATATTTATTTGGCCTCATATTGTCGTCGACTTAATAACGACGTACGCATTGTGAGTCGTATTTCCGAAGCTCGAAATGTTGATATCATGCAAAAAGCGGGGGCAGATTTTGTGTTGAGTTATTCCACCTTAGGCTCTGAAGCCGTTTTGTCCATTGCTAAAGGTCAGGAGCTCACCGTCTTAGGGGAGGGGTTTACCTTGTTTATCATCCCGATTCCAAAGTCTTTAGAAGGGTTGACTCTTGCCGAATCTGAGATAGGCACTAAGACGGGCTTATCTGTGATTGCCATTAAAGAAAATTCTGAAGCCAAAACATTGCTATCGGCCTCTACCATACTGCCCCCTGGCGCTGAAATAGTAATGCTTGGAAACATAGACATGAAGCAGAAATTCAACAAGATATATGTGAATGGCGGATGATGGCCAAAATGTAAGTATATAGATTATATGAATAGGGGGTAAGGGGTTAGTTTCGGTAGTTCTTGAAGTCTATTTTATTCCTGGCGGAGTCTAATTATGGAAATCTAAATCGGAATCATGGGAATACTAGAACGATGATTCAATAGGGTGTTCTTAAAGGAATTGGCATTTTAGAGACATGGCCCGTACCTATTTAGGGGCGGACCTGTCTACGCTATTATGGGCATTTATACTTCTTCAACTACTGTAATAGGAATTAACCCAACACCGTATTATTTTGTGTAAGGTATTCTTCTTGAAGTTTTTCTCATCAAAACATTTATCAGATCATCTGAAGAAGAACCAAGTCCACCCTTAATGTTTTTAAAGTAATTTACCACCACTTCATTGTCACTAAAATTGGCCGATATTTTAATCCCAAGCTTATGGGGATACTAGAATAGGGGATAGGCCTATATAATAACCTACCCCTACTAATTACATAATCTTGGAAATATCCCATTCTTCATTGGATGGCTCCCTAACGATGGATGCTGCTTCCGGTAGTCCATTGACCTTCATGTTTTTGGCATCCCATTGTATACGAGCACCATTCAAGCGAAGAGATAGTACCCCCAGTAGGGTTAATTCGGTAAGCTGACTTCCATAATCGAGATTGGCGCTGGATTGCCCTCCGTTTTTGATGGCATCTACCCAGTCGCGATAATGACCTTTAGATCGTGGAATCCTTTCCGCGGGTGGTTGATAAGATTGTCTCAAGGATTCGGGAAATATCTGTGGAAACCGATTACCGCCATCGGTGATAATAACCCCTTTATCGCCCACGTACATGGCGCTCCTTCCTCCAAATTTATAATCTGGCGGCAAATGCGGATTCCATTCCGGTTTTAAGCCTCCGGAATACCAGTGTAATTTGAGGGCAGCCTGACCCTTTCTTTCGGGAAAATGATAGGTGCCGGCTTCTCCATAAGGAGCAATTTCACCATTGCTTTGTCCGGCAGGGTAAATTTGAACATGAGACGGGCTCGATAGATCGAAGGCCCAAAAAGGTGCATCCATATCGTGACATCCAAAGTCTCCCAATGCACCGCAACCATATATCCAAAAATCCCGCCAAGTGACTGGCGAAAAAAGATCGTTATAGGGCCTAAATGGAGTCGGCCCCAACCATTCCTTCCAATCAAAATCATTTGGAAGTGGACTGGAATCTTGAGGGAGACCTGTAATACCAGGGGTCCAACGACCTGCAGGAACCCACGCATGGATTTCGCGTACAGTTCCGATAGCACCATCTTGCAGATATTCCACCAAGGAACGGATGCCATCCCGACTATGGCCCGAGTTACCCATCTGAGTGGCGAGTCCCGTTTCTTGAACTACCTTTCGTACCATTCTCGCTTCCCAAATATTGTGAGCCATGGGTTTCTCGCAATAAACATGCAATCCTGCCTTAAGGGCTGCGATGGTGATAAAAGCGTGGGTATGGTCAGGGGTGGAGCAAACAATGGCATCGATATCTTTTTCCTTATCCATCATTTCGCTAAAGCGTTTGTATTGTCGAACCACTTTGTTCTCTCCCTTTTGCTGATAATGGTTCTCTATCATTTCACAGACCGGTTCCCGACCGGCAATGGACCTGTAATAGAATCGATTTAAATCCCAATAACGACCTGGATCGGTGACCGAGGTAATCTGTACATCGTCCAATTTAAGTAAGTTACGAACATTAATCTGGCCCTGACCCCCGGCTCCGACAATGCCGATGTTTACTTTGTCACTAGGTGCGGTATATCCTTTGCCTCCAAGAACATACCTGGGAAGTATCATAAAACCCCCAACTGCGGCTGATGTGTTTCGGATAAATTGTCGTCGGCCGGCAGAGGGCGAATTTGGCTTCTTCATCATGCTACATTTTTAATTTGAAATTCAAGGTAAGGATTAATTTTGAAAACGAAGATGTATGTCGTTTAACGTATTGGAACAGGATTAATCTATTGATGTGACTGTGAACCCCTTATCCCCGTGCGATTGCATCGGAATTTTTATAAACTAGATCGCTACGATTCTGGAGGCCAGACCCAAGATCAAGCATACGCATGGAGTCGTACCAGAAATGCATGGCATTCATGAATGCCGACCACACGAAAACTTCTTAGTTAATTTAGTTATTTTAGTTATTGGTTGTAGTTATTTTTATTCAAAGATTTTAAAAATTCATCTGCTGTCATAACAGGTAATAATGATTTTTTAAAGTCCTTTCCATTTCTTGTTATTATAATTTCACATTCTGATTCTGTTGCGCAGAAATATTGTAAAGCATCTTCAAAGTCCTTAATCGAAGAATTGAGTCCTTTTTCAATCGTCTGTTCATTGAGCGAGCATATTTCACAGATTATCTTAAACTTTCTTAGTTTTTCACTTGCTGTTTTAACGTTCTCAAATTTTGCTAGAAAATAGTTTACAGTAGCAAAAGAAATGGGCGAAACAACCATTGTTATTTTTTCTTTTTCAGCTAAGGTTGCGATTTTTGCAATCGGTTCGTAAAATGGTTTGCGCTCTCCTAAAAAATCCAACATGACATTGGTATCTATAAATATTCTTTTGCTCATTTATATTTCTCAATTAAAAAATCAGAATATTCTTTTTTGTAATCCAAATCAGTAGGAATTTCAGTTCCGGTTGAGATACTTTTTACGAAAGGTGAAATCTCAAATTCAGAGGTGTCATTTTCAGATGTCAAAGATTGTAAATAAGCTTCTACAATGCGAGATAGACTCATTTTTTTGGTAGCAGCATATTCTTTAGCTTTTTCAATAACATGTTGATTAAGTTTTAATGTTAATTTAGTGTCCATAATATAATTAATGTATACGTATAAATATAATAAAATAATCCGTACAGTTTGGATTGTTGATGAATTTTGATGTGAGGTTTAACTACATCCAACGGCCCAGCTGGTATAGGAAATGCAGTTGTAAACATTCCACTTTATTTTCTGAATTTCCCGTATCCCTCTCACGAATCCTGTCTTGCAAGGCAGATTTTTTTTTAAAGCTCTTCCCACTGAAGTAGGTTTTTGCCTATTTAAGTTTTTTTATAATTCTGTGGATAATGGTCCTGGATGTCCTTACGGTTGATGGTCATGATATTCTCTAAGGTATATCTTAACCATTCATACGTATTTACCTGGTGTTTTTTGCAGGTAGCAAAATAAGAATAGATACCATCGGCCCTTTGTGCGGCATATTTGATTTCAGAGAAACTATGATATTTTTTCTTTCGTCAATTTTTGTCATATTGTAGCTAAGTGTGGGTATAATAACAAGTT
>NZ_VVIN01000053.1:0-26586 GCF_008711145.1 Arenibacter lacus | reverse complement strand
AAAAGGAATTCATGAATGCTGCGCATTTCATCAATGGAAAAAATGAACAGAATAAGTTTTTAAAACAGAACTAATCCTTTTATAAATAAATCCAATAAGAAGTATAACTAAAACCATCAAAAATACTGGACAGTTTAAGTTTAGTCATATGATAGTAAACAATTAAATAGATATGAGTACAAAGTAGTGAGTAGTTAGAATTAGAATTGATACTTAATACCCACCCCGTCCTTTCGAGCCAGCCTGAAGTCGAGGCAGGTGGTTTTATGAAGCGTAGCGGAATAAAATTGTATCGAGAAACAGTTGTGGATAATGCCAATAAAGAAATTTGACATAAAAAATGATGCATCACAACGAGGTTCTCGATACAAAATTCCTATGGAATTTCACTCGAACTGACGCGACAATCAGTAAAAGCTTATTGGACCTTAACTATCTACCTACGGTAAACTTAGTTTAAGTAACATTTCAACTGCCCACTTGCAATCATCACCGATTTCGACTACGCCTACCTAACGGAAGAAAAACGCAATCTCCAACAATCCGGTGACTGAGTTTACCTGCCGGAGGTAGGCGGAGTCTGCCTACCGACAGGTATGGCCGAAGTCACAAAATAAATCTAGTATAAACCCGGATATTTCAAATAACAATCCAAGAAAACTCAATCCTGAAGACAAATTCACTACCACCTGAAAACCAACCTATCAATCGACCACTTAGATATTCGTACGGAGATTCTTTGTTTTAGACATCTAGTAATCCTTATTTGAATTGCCACGGCGTTTTAGCCCATGAATTAAAGTGGATCAGTGTTAGGTTCGCCATCTCCAAATTGTCAAATTTTCAAATCATCAAATTGGAATGATCCAACAAATCCCCCCACTTAAAGAATCAAACCTTTAACTTTGGGATTGGAACTGAATTTTATCCCAATGTATCTAAACTGCCATTCCTACTACAGCCTTCGTTTTGGAACTATTTCCGAAACGGAGCTATTACAATTGGCACAAGAGATGCAGGTGATGCAACTGGCACTTACCGATATCAACAACACCTCCGGTTGCCTAAATTTTGTAAGGAAATCCCAAGAGTTCAATATTAAACCCATTTTGGGTATAGATTTTAGGAATGGGGTAGATCCTTGCTTTGTAGCCCTAGCTAAAAACAACGAAGGATATCGGGAATTAAACAGTTACCTCTCCCAACACCTGCACGAGGAGAAGAAAATTCCGGCCATAGCGCCGGCTTTTAAAGACGCTTTTGTTATTTATCCTTTTCAAAAAGCGTTACTCAATGAGCAACATACTTTTTTAGAGCATGAATATATCGGTATTTCCATCGCCGATCTTAGACGACTGCCCTTTACCAAGCTTGCAGAACTCAAGGATAAACTAGTAGTACAACAAACTGTTACTTTCCGTAATAAGCGCGACTTTAATGCGCATCGACTGCTACGTGCTGTAGATAATAATCTATTATTAAGCAAATTACCAAAATCAGAGGAAGCCAATCCCGAGGAAAAGATGATTCCCTTAGAGGAGTTGACCAAGGCGTTTTCTGAGTATCCCTTTATTTTAGAAAATACGGAGCGAATTATGAATTCCTGCTCCATCTACTTCGACTTCTCCGACAACCGTAAGCCCCAAAACCTAAAAACCTATTTGGGGAATACCGCGGAAGACGAAGCGCTATTAGAAAAACTATGCAAGGAAGGCCTACCCTACCGATATCCCAAAACCGATTCTGTAATATTAGAACGACTCCAAAAAGAGATGGACCTCATTAAAAAAATGAGGTTTGTTTCCTATTTCCTCATCAATTGGGATATTGTTTCCCATGCCCGTAATCAGGGTTATTTCTACGTAGGGCGTGGTAGCGGTGCCAATAGCATAGTCGCTTATTTGCTCCGAATTACCGATGTAGACCCCATAGAACTGGATTTGTATTTTGAGCGATTTATAAACCTCTATCGAGTTAATCCGCCCGACTTTGATATCGATTTTTCATGGAAAGATAGGGAGGCCATGACCCAGTATATTTTTGAGCGCTTTCCCCACGTTTCCCTGTTGGGGACCTATGTCACTTTTCAAGAAAAAGGAGCTATCCGGGAATTGGGAAAGGTGTTTGGACTTCCCAAAGAGGAAATAGATATGCTCTGTAATAGAGATTATCCTATTTCCCAACTAGACGATATTTCCAAATTGGTGCTTAAATACGCTCAATTTATTAAAGGAAAGCCCAATTACCTCAGCATTCATGCAGGGGGTATACTGATAACAGAAAAACCCATTGAATACTTTTCTGCTACCCACCTACCTCCAAAGGGATATCCTACTACGCAATTTGATATGGTGATAGCAGAAGATGTGGGGCTTTTTAAATTTGATATCCTATCCCAACGCGGGCTTGCAAAAATTGCAGAGACTTTGGAAATCATTGCCTATAATCAACCCCAGGAAATCGGCACTTTCGACATTCACGATATTGGAAAATTTAAAACAGATCCCCATATAAATTCTATCTTAAAAAGTGCACAATGTATGGGTTGTTTTTATATAGAATCTCCTGCCATGCGTATGTTATTAAAAAAGCTGGAGGTGGACACCTATTTGGGACTGGTAGCGGCAAGTTCCATTATACGCCCCGGAGTGGCTAAAAGTGGAATGATGCGCGAATATATTCTACGACATCGAGATCCGGAACGAACCAAAGAAAAAGCACATCCCGTAATGCTGTCCATTATGCCAGAAACCTATGGGGTAATGGTATACCAGGAAGATGTGATAAAAGTAGCCCACTATTTTGCCGATCTTACCCTAGGCGAAGCCGATGTGCTCAGAAGAGGAATGAGTGGAAAATTCCGATCTAGAGAGGAATTCCAAAAGGTAAAAGACAAGTTTGTAGCTAATTGTCGGGCAAAAGGATACGAGGACACCCTTATTTTTGAGATTTGGGACCAAGTAGCCAGTTTTGCTGGCTATGCCTTTGCCAAAGGGCATTCTGCCTCCTATGCCGTAGAAAGTTATCAGACCCTATTTCTAAAAGCTTATTATCCTTTGGAATATATGGTGGCCGTACTTAATAATGGGGGCGGATTCTACAGTGCGGAATTCTATATACACGAAGCTAGGATGCTGGGGGCCAACATTCACCCTCCTTGTATCAACAATAGCTATATGGTGAACCATATCTATGGCAAGGAGCTATATTTAGGGTTGATGTACCTACGGGAACTGGAAGAAAAGGTGGCAACGCGCATTTTAAAAGAAAGAGTAACCAACGGCGATTTCTTATCATTGACCGATTTTATAGACAGAGTATCCATATCGGTTGAACAACTAAGTATTCTAATTCGGATAGATGCCTTCCGCTTTACGGGGGTGAATAAGCACGAATTATTATGGCAGGCACACTTGTCCCTCTCCAAAAGCACAAGGTTGGAACACCCGAAGCTGTTTTCGCCCAAACAACCACATTTTGAAATTCCCACTTTGTACACTACAGACCTAGAAATGGCTTTCACCCAGATAGAACTCCTAGGTTTTCCGCTATGCAGTCCATTTTATTTATTAACCGAAGTTCCCGAGAATAAGAACGGGAAAAAAGACCTAGAAAGATACCTTGGAAAAAACATCGATATCTATGGATATTTAGTAACCGTAAAAAACACCAAGACCCATAAGGGAACCCGAATGAACTTTGCCACCTTGGTAGATCAGCACGGGGAGGTTTTTGATACGGTGCTATTCCCTCCTGTTGCTGCAAAATACTTTTTTCGGGGAAGAGGCATTTATCGGTTTTATGGAAAAGTAGTAAGCGAATTTGGGTTTTTGAGTATTGAAGTGATTAAAATGCAAAAACAAGATTATATCCAAGATCCACGTTATGCGGACAAAAAGCCTTAACACAAGGACGAAACCAACTGCTCCCTTCATTTTAAATTGTTGAATTTAATAGGGTACTTCCAAATTCATCACAATTTTTATTAGATTGGATGGTTAAATAATTATAGTTGTTTTATAGGGGCGAAATTAATGTTATCCCCTTGCTAAAGACCCAACCTAGAAAATAATATGAATCGCATAAGCAAGCTGTTAAACCAGGATATCCCCTATTTGGATTCCTCTAAGAATAAGCTCATAGTAATCGGTTTTATCTGTTTGTATTCATTTATTTTCATCAAAATATATGACCCCTATGATATCAATGTATGGGGTAAAATTTATTATTTGGAATTTGTTCTCTTGGGGTTGGGAGTGTTCCTAGTTTCTCAATTTATTCTCCGTCCCCTATTTAAAATCAAAAGATTCAAAGTATACAGTTTAATGCTATGGGGCCTTATGGAAATGCTCTTAATTGCAGCGGTATTCGAACTTGTTTATAGTCCGCCAATAAATAGCCTTCAAGAACAAATCGTTGAATATTTTATTACCGTAAAGCAAATAGTACTAGTAGTGGTGGTTCCTTACACGCTGTTTTTATGGTATACTCAAATTCAATTAAAGCTATCGTCCTATAAACAGGTGAACGACAATACAGTAGTATCTAATGCTGAGCAAGGAAACGAGTTATTAGTTATCAATGGAGACAATAATAAGGTACTTCTCGCCATAAAGTATCCAAAGCTACTCTACATTAAATCTGCTGGTAATTATTTGGAGCTATTTTACCTAACGGGAGAAAAACTAACAAGGGAATTGGTGAGAATGAGCTTTAAGGAATTAGAGCCTAAAATTAGCGACCCCAATGTAATCCGCATCCACCGTTCCTATATGATCAACACCATCCATATTGCTTCCCTAAAAAAGACTAAAAAAGGGTATGGGGTACGTCTTCAAAACCTGCCGGAAGAAGTTATCCCTGTTTCTTCTGGATACAAGGATGTTTTTGAGAAAACCATAGAGTAAGTCAATTACCTCAAAACAGTGGAAGTAAAACACCGATTATATGTCGGCCCAAGGGTCGGTGTATTCAAATCTCACTTAGCAAGTAAGGTCCCATTAGTCCCTAATAGGGCTTTTCTATCACAAAACCGCCTAGATATACTGCCTGCTAAGCAAACTCCTATTAATTTGTTCTTAAGTACAACCTAATAAGACAAGTCGAGATTCTGGATTACTAATGGTTCTATATTAGAGATAGACTCTCAACAATAAAATATTAAAGTTAGCATCGAATAGGTTATAAGGTTGCAATCCACTAATTAAATCTGAGCAGTGTGAATAAAAACAGTTTTCTATTCATGGCGATAATCTTGGGCCTTTTTATTGGGGGCTTAGCTTTCGTTAAGGGTTCCGGGGAACCATCGCCTATTTACTACGATGTTCCTAAATTGAGCAGTACCTGTCCGCCAGGTTTTAAATTAAATGAACGGAACGAGTGTATTTCCCAAAACTTTTACAAACAATACATCACTGACAATGACCCAGGTGTAGGTGGATTAAAAACCGCCTTACCAGAGGTTAGAGACGGTTTTTCCCCACAAGAGATAGACTTAGGAAGGTATTTATTCTTTGATCCCGCCCTTTCCGGTAACGGCACCATTTCTTGCGCTTCCTGTCACGATCCCAATAAAGGGTTTAGTGATGGCCTACCTAGAAGTAGAGGAATAAATAATCAATTATTAGATAGGGCAGCGCCTACCTTGTGGAATGTAGCCTATTTAAAGAGTTTCTTTTGGGATGGGAGAGCCAGTACTATGGAAGAGCAGATGAAGGGTCCACTATTCGACGAAAAGGAAATGGCAAATACTCCGGAAAATCTAATACAAACTATGAATTCCATTGATAATTACAGATTCTTGTTTGCCGAGGCTTTTCCAAATAGAAGTAAAACCGATTCTATTACTTTGGATGAAATATACCGTTCCATAGTCGCTTTTCAATCCTCCTTAGTTTCCCTGAACAGTAAGTACGATCAATATGCACATGGGTATCACGAAGCATTGAATCAGAAGGAAATTGAAGGTTTAAATATCTTCCGATCTTTTGTAGCTAGATGTGCCGAGTGCCATACCCCACCCCTATTCACCAATCAGCAAATAGCCGTATTGGGCGCACCAGAACCCGAAGGCTTTTCCTTTGATCCAGGAGCAGAAGTGCCGTTCAAGGATAAAACGCTAAGAGGCGGATTTAAAGTGCCTAGCTTAAGAAATATTGAAAAAACAGCGCCTTACATGCATTCAGGAGTCTTTCCCACCTTAAGGGAAACGGTGCAATTTTATAATAACGGTCGTGGACACGCTGTACCGGAAGAGGAGGATTTGATCTTACATTGGCATATTTGGGAACCTAATTTAACCGATTATGAACTAGATAGAATCGTAGATTTTCTTAAAACATTGACAGACGAATCCTTTATGCCAAAAACTCCAGAAATACTACCCTCTGGGCTAACCACAATGAACAACCAACATCTAAATTAAAACAAATGAAAAAATCATCAGGATTATTAATTATCGGGTTAATCCTCACACTTGCCCTTGGTGTTTTTATCGGAAAAACACTTTTTACCAGTGGCCCGTCAGAATATGTCCCCATGCCAACCACTATGAAATATAGGAATGTGGGACTCACCAAGGATAGTACGCAGTTAGCGATGAGTGAAGAGTTTACTGGTGAAATCATTCAGGTTAAAAAAGGGGAATCCATCCAAAAAGCGGTACTAGCGGCGAAGCCGGGCGATTTGATTCAGGTTTTTCCTGGTAATTACTATGAAACCGTGTATATAGACAAGGATAATATTAGTGTACAGGGAATAATCGTAAAGGGGGAATGGCCCACCTTGGATGGTAAAAAGGAATTGAATGATGCCTTTTTATATTCCGGCAACGGAATCCAAATAGAGAATTTCAAGATCATGAACTATAAAGGCAACGGCATCATGGGTCAGGCCGGAAATAATTTTGTCCTCAGGAATAATTGGATCATGGATGCGGGGGTATACGGCATCTTTCCACAATACGGTAAAAATGGGTTGATAGAACACAATGTGCTCAGCGGAATAGAAGACGCAGCCATTTATGTGGGTATGTGCGATAATATTGATGTACTCCACAATGAGGTCTTTAATAGTGTAGCAGGAATAGAAATTGAAAATTCTAGACACGCACTAGTCGAAAATAATTACGCGCACAATAATACTGGTGGAATCTTGGCATTTATTACCCCAGGATTACCCATTAAAACTGCCTTCGATATCATTATCCGCAATAATTTTGTCGTTAACAACAACCATCCCAATTTTGGTGCTCCAGGATCCATTGTAGCGGGCATACCCCCTGGGACCGGCATTTTGGTTATGGCGGCCGATGACGTCATCATAGAGAACAATATTATATCCGGGAATGACAATGCGGGGATTACCATTGTAGACCTCGCCACAGGCGGCAGTACTTCCAACGATCCTAATTCTGAGCCCAATCCAGACCGGATTGTCATACTGGATAACTTTATGCATAATAATGGCAACAATCCCACCGGGGAGATAAAAGCCCTAATGCTCACTCAATTATCTACCAAAGGCCCGGATATCCTTGCTATGGGCGTCGGTGTAGGTAGTACTATCAGAGATAAGAACAGGTACCGCACCTTTGGACTGGACAATTTTGGTCCGGCGCAAATAACCGACACCAAAGAGGTAACCACCTTTCTATTGGACGTCCCCGTAGCTCCAAGATCGGTTTCTAAGGAGGAAATAGGTCAGCTTACCTACTACGGCGTCTGTGCAGGTTGCCATGCATGGGATGAGCGGTTAATTGGTCCGCCTACCCAAATTATTCAGGCGATACACAATAATAATCCCCAGGGTATTGTAGACTATATCACCAACCCAAAAAACCTACGGGAAGATTACCCAGAAATGCCCCCTCAGGACTACCTATCGGACGAAGCTAAAATGGCCGTGGCAGAATATATTCTGGCCATGAAGGAGTAGATAGGGACCACCGATTTAATAAAGATATTTTAAAAAGTCGAATTCATTGAATTAATCCTACTTAAATCTCCCCATGTTCACATATACAATACTTATAGATCAGGCCTTCCTAGAAAAGCAAAAACCCTGTCCAAATATGGACAGGGTTTTTACTATACGTGATAATGAGATGGCTTAAGCCACTACATCTACGACCTTCCCGTCTTTCATTTCTCCCAAAACGGTAACGTCTTTACTTTTTTTATACTCTTCATAGGCATACATCATTTGTTCTTCCGTATCCCTTCGGATCTTGATCCCTCCCGATTTTTGATTCTTGTTGCGAACCTCGATATAATAACCATCTCTTAATTCTGTCGGTCTCGTAGCAGGTCTCCCCAATCTTCCTCTAGATCTAGCCATAAATAATATCTGTTTTTTTAATAGTTTAACAATATTATTCTGCCATTAAATTAGGTTTGTCTTCTAAACTACACCTTAGCTTAATATCAGAATCTAGCATAATACCCCTTATTCTAATGTAAACCTAAGATTTTCATGAATTTAACACAAACTTAGCACTAATTCGCCTTAAAACGATGATATTATTGCATTTCCTATATTACAGAGCCTTTTTAGCATTCCTTTGCCTATAGCTGTGTATATTATTTTAATTGTAGTTTTCTTCTATTCCAGGGGATGCTCTTTTAACAATTCTTCGGCGGTATAGAATCCATTTTTATCTTTGATTGCCTCACGTACCTGTTTTACCTTTTCGGCATCGATTACAGATGCCTTATTTCCAAAAGTATTGCGTACATAGGTAAGCACTGCTGCCATTTCCTCATCGTTTAACATGCCACCAAAGGGGGTCATCGGAACTTGCCCAGGATATTTTTTACCCAAGACCTCTATAGGGCCCATCATGCCGTTAATGGTAAGTTTTATCAAACGGTCTTCGCTTCCCGTCACCCAACGCGAACCAGCCAGTGGAGGAAATCCAGAGCTCTCTAATCCCTTACCATTGCTCTGGTGACAGGTTATACAGAATCCTTCCCTTGCATAAATTTCCGCGCCTTTAATATATCGCTCCCTGTCCTTGCCTGTTAATTGGGTGTTGATTTTACTGCTTTCGGGGTCTTCTCCCAATTTATGTCCGTTTAAATGGGCGATGGCGGCTTCGTAAGGTCTTTGCATCCAACTATCCAAGGGTTTCTTGCCCACCTCCATAACTATGGGCAGCCCCTTTTCCTTATCTAACCAGGATGCGGCCGTTAAGGCCTCTAAACGCGCTCTTGGATGTTGGTCCTGGGCTGCCTTCATCAATATTTCTTCTTGATTGTCCAACTGGTGTCCGCCATACCTCGTTACCCTTACCGCTGCGGCGCGGGCTCTAAAATCTTTGGAATTTAAAACTTGATCCAAAAGCTCCATATCAATCTTATTTAGCCCCCAGCTTACCCATAGCCCTTCTAAAAGATGGTGTTCGTATCTGGGATCCCCTTTATCCAAATTATTTGTCCACTCCTTCAATTTGCTTAACACCTCATCAGCATCCCTGCCTCGTAACTCCAATCTTGTTCTCTCTCGGGTCCTAAATTCAGGTAATTTTAAGTTGTCCAATAGTTCCTCTATACTAGCATCTACAATTTTTGCCGGCTTCACCAAGGGTCTAGACGGATAGGTAATCCTATATACCCTACCGTGACTGTGGTCTCTAAGCGGGTCTCTTGCATTGTGCTGCATATGTCCAATTAACACATTATGCCAATCCAAGAAATACAGCGATCCATCGGGTGCAAACTCCATATCCACCGGCCGGAAATTGGGATCGGTAGCCTTTACTAGATCCAATCGATGCTTACTAAGATATCCTGCCGAATCTGGATCGTCTGAAATGGAATGTTGCTTAGTCCCCAAAAATCCGATGGTATTGTTGATAAGGAAGTCGCCCTGCACCTCATCGGGAAAATGCCTACTGGAAATAAACTCCAATCCAGAGGTAGGACGTACCCTATGGGCATCCTCAATTAAATTTTTTGGCAAGGGATTGGCCACCCCGTAACGCGATTTAATGGTTCCCGGCATCATCCAGGTCATATCCGGACCAGAGCTATGTGCAAAGAAATTCTGTCCCCACTCATCAAATGCAATTCCCCAGGGATTGGGAATAGAGAGTTGTGCGGTACGCTCTAGGTGATGCCGCTGTGGACTATACCTATAAAATCCGCCATTGGTGCCTCTAACCGGACCATAGGCCGTTTCTACATTGGTATGTAGAAACACCCCCTCGCCCATATAAATGGCCCCAGAGGGATCTGTAGCAAAAGCACTGATGGCATGGTGGGTATCATGATCATCAAAACCGCTTAATATCACCTCCGTTACATCTGCCTTATCGTCGCCATTCGTATCTTTTAGTAGTACCAGATTAGTACCCTGGGAAGCATAGACTCCCTCGGGAGCAAAGGCAAAACCAATGGTAAGGTGCAAACCATCCGCAAAAATCGTTTGTTTATCGGCCTTGCCATCATTATTGGTGTCTTCTAAAATAAGAAGTTTATCGTTTGGTTTACTATCCCCAGGCTTATAATGAGGGTAGCTTGGCATAACGCCTACCCACAACCTGCCTTGAGTATCAAAGGTCATCTGTACCGGATTGGCTAGCTCTTCAAATTCTTCCTCAGAAGCGAACAGCTCCAATTTATAACCTTCTGGAACCGTAATTTTATCCAGGGCATCCTCCCCATATAAATACTCGGGATTCCCATTTTTATTATTGGGACGGTAATTGGTATCCACCGGAGGGAGTTTCTTCGTTTTTGCATCTGCTGCAGCTAAATCCATTGTTTTCCCTTTCGTAGCCTCCCAAATAGCAGTATCCCTAATAGCCGTCATTTCTCGGATCTTCTCTACCTCAAAGGGGTAGTTGTCTGGCCCAAATGGGTCATAACGTCTCCCATAGGCATGCACCCCGTTTGGGATTTTAATATCATTGTGCCAAAACCAGTTTTTTTCCAATACAGCCTCCCTCACCAAGTCTCTATGTGCTTCTGCCACGGCCTTTTCCTTATCAAACAGCTTATCGGCCAATAATCTGGCAAACTTTTGATATCCCAAATCATTCAACTGGAAGCCATCGGCCGTTAAATTCTCTTTTTCTGAGTTGTACCAATTCTGGGATGGAGTAAAGGCATCTAGGAAGTAGATCCCATTATTGGCTGCTACCTCACGCATCGCCTCGGTATACATAGCAAGATTTTCGTTCTCCTTAATTCCATTAGGCAAATCCATTTCTGCGGATAGGTCTTCAAAGGCAATTGGGGAAACCAAAGCCAATTTTGGTGCCTCGGTACCGTTGTATTTCTGTTTTAAGGTATGCTGGATAAAAGCATTTAGTTCTTCCTTAAAATTATCAAGCCCCTCAATCCCCTCAAAAGATTCATTATATCCAAAAAATGCAAGAATTACATCCGCCTTTAATCGGCTTAGCCACTCATCTTCCGTATCAAAGTGACCGATACTACCAGAATTCTCCGCCAATTCTGCGTGAAATACCTCAGCCCCTGGAAATGCCCAAGGCGAATTGCGTGAGGAATGTGGCCTAAAGCCAGGGGTATTGCCCCCGTCGGCCATATTTCTTATAAAGAGTAAACTATCCGGATAGCGCAAATGCATTTCCGTTTCAAAGTGGCCAAAATTCATCATCCTAGACCCTAGGTTATTGCCAATTAACACAATACTCGATGCTTTCTGCAAGGGAATGGTATTTCCCTTTTCCGCACAACTATGTACTGTTATTGCCATTAAGATCAGAAGGCATATTTTACCTAGGATCCACTTCCTCTTGATATTCATAAGGTTGGTTGGTTTGTTTATCTATTAATTAAACTTGACGTGAACTCCCTCTTTCACCGATTTTTCACAGGCTTCAATAATTTTTTGACAGCTAATGGCATCTTGCAAGGTGGAAAGGGGTGCTTCATTATGCCTCAACACCTTATCCACGAAATGGGTTGTCGTATTTTTTATGGATTCGGGATAGCATTCATAGGTTTGGGAATGTGCCCCGTGCCTGGCATTGATTACCCAATCCCTGTAACTGTAGCGGGTACTCCCTTTGGTGCCCATTACTTTGATGATACAGGTCCATGGATCTCCGGCATGATCGTCATTGGCAAAACTGGCCGATAAATGGCTTAAGCTACCATTCTGCATCTGAATAGTTGCCATGGCCACATTTTCCTGTGGAGCAAGACTTACATCTACCGTATGCTTTAAACAAGAGATTGTTTTTGGCAAGCCAGCCAAATACAACATGGTATAACTGTGGTGGGTAAGTATCTGGCGAATTACTCCAGGGTATCTGGCCCGGATATCGTCTGCATGATGAATATTGTACATCATGTAAAACTGGGTAATAGCACCCAAGCGGCCTTCTTGGATCATTCTTTTGGTCCTTTGGATGCCATCTTCGTAGATATAGTTGTGTACAGGCATACATTTTACACCCGCTTTCTCTACAGCCTGTTGCATTTTCTCCAGTTCGGCAATATTGGAGGCTGCAGGTTTCTCTACCAAAATGTGCTTCCCAGCTTGCGCGGCCCTTACGGTATACTCACAGTGCGTCTCCATATTGGTCAGTATAAAAACCGCATCTAATTGAGGGTCCTGAAAAAGCTCTTCTTCCGTTTTATAGGTCTTACAGCCGTATTTCGCTGCTTTTAAGGCTCCTTTTTCCGGGGTTCTGTTCCAGAGTCCCACCAGTTTTGCCCCCTCCAAAGAATTGATAGCCTCGGCATGCAAATCGGCCACATCCCCAGCACCTAGGAGTCCTATTTTTATTGTTTTCATGAGCCTTGTTCTGAATAATTTAAGATTCCTTTTTCTGCCATATCCTTAAACTCAAGCAGGGATTTACGAACCCCTTCCCCAATAGAGGTTAAAGGCAATTCCGGAAAGGTACGTTCAATTTTTTCATGACTGAGGTCCGACACAAAGAGGTTGGGTGCTGCTCCTTCGGCTATGGAGAGCTGTGCAAACTCCCCTATTCCCAAAGCAGTGGCTTCTTGCCTTATTATCTCCAAAAAATCCTCTATAGCAATGGTTTCTCCTTTGATATTAAAAGCCCCAAATCCACTAAATTCGGAAAGCGCACATACTGCAAAATGAGTGCCTACATCTTCCACAAAGTGATAGTTTTCACGTCCTTGGTAGGGCATTTCAAAGGGGATTACCTCTCCTTTTACCGCGCCCATGGCCACCGTTTTTAGAGCATTGGTAGGAGCAGAAGTCTTCCCTTTGTCCCTCCCCTTCCCATAGGTGGTATTGATCCTTAGGCAAACGGTGGGTACCTTGGTATTGTCAAAAAACAATCTGGCCAAATGTTCCCCAGCTAATTTCCATATTCCGTAATGGTTTGGGGGTGCCAATTGCGCGTCCTCTTTAATTCCTGGATTTGGATACATGCTACGCATGCCATATACGGCTGCCGAACTTGCAAAAACAAATCGTTTTAAGTTCCTCAGCTTTTCCGCCACATCAAAGAGCGCCATGGTACCGCCTGTATTGATTTCCATTCCCCTTATATGATACATGGAACAATCAGGACTCTGATAAGCTCCTAAATGAATAATATGGGTAGGATTAATACGCAACAACGTTTCTTCCATTGCCTTGTAATCTGCCACGTCCAAGCTTACAAATTCCAATCGTGGATCTAGGTCTTCCCCTAACCATAATTTTAAAGAATCTGTATTATTGGCCCGCGTGGCCACCACAACTTTAGAAACCTCTTTGGATTCCAATAACTTGTATATAGTTGCCGATCCTATGCAGCCTGTACCTCCGGTAATAAATATTGTATGCATACTCTTTCTTCTGTTAGCTATTCATTTTTACCACTGCCTTTACGTTGGTGGCTTTTATAGAGTCTTCAAATGCTTGGGTAATATCCTTAAAATCATAAAAATCAGCATAGTGTTCCGCAGGGAATGCCCCGGTAAGCATCAGTTTTTGTGCCACCATATAATCTGCCCTGCACGATCCCATGGACCCCCTCATGTTTAAGGAGGTTCTGGTTAGATGAGTCGCATTGATCGCTACCTCCTTGCCGTAGGTGGCAATTACACAGATATCCCCTTCTGGGCGTACTACGGAAATGGCCTCGGATAAAACTTGGGGTACTCCGGAACATTCTATAAGGAGATCTACTTTTCCATGGTTACCAAAGGCCACTCCGTTGGCATCTTGTATACCGTTTTGTAGCTGTTTGGATAAAGGGTTTTCCGGCGATACCTCCATGGCAATAAACCCTCTTTCCCTCGCTTTTTTCAATCGAATATCCCTATCGTGGGCAATTCCGGTTATTGCCACCCTTGCCCCTGCGGCACGTGCCACTTCTGCAGACATCAGCCCAATAATTCCACATCCAGTGACTACTACATCCTGTCCTGGTTTAATATCGCATTTATTGTGCAGTGCATTTACCACTACGGATAAGGGTTCTACCAAGGCCCCTTGCTCCGGACTTAATCCGTTCATTAAAACTACGGCACGGTCTGATTCCATTATGACCTGCTGACCAAAACCGCCATTTCTATGGAAACCTATTATTTGTTTAGTCGGACAAAGGTTCCACTTAGCCACACTACAGGCGGGACAATCCTCCTCTTGGCAACCCAACATGGCCAGTGGGGTAATTATATCACCTACCTTTAGTTCACCGTGGATTCCTGGGCCCAGTTCTAGCACCTGAGCACTAAATTCGTGCCCAATAACCCTAGGTCGCTCTACCCAATCAAAATTGGCCTTTCCCAAGGCGGCACTGTTGTCTGACCCACAGATACCGGTAAACAAGGTTTTTACCCGGATCTCACCTACTTTCAGAGGTGGGAGATCCATATCTACCACAGAAGTATTCCTAGTTACTAATCCTTCCGAATGGGGCATTATTTTTTCACGTCCATGCAGACAAAAGCCTTTTATTTTCTCAGTCATTCCCAAATTTTTGGATGCACAGGGAAATAGTATGGAGTCCACAATTTCCCGATATATACATTAATAAGAAGGGGTGGGATGGCCTTCCATGCTTCCCTCACCCTAAGATTTTATTTAAAACAATTGGGGCGGACTACACCAAACCCCATTCCTTGTTTTATACGATTATTACCTACCAGATAACCCCTGTATCCTTCCACTGTCTTTCCCTTGCAGAGTCTAAGACAGCCTCACAAACCTTTTGGGTCTCTTGGGCTTCCTTAAAGGTAGGGGAACAAACGGAATTGTCTTCCAAACTTTTAAAGAAATCCGCAGCTTGGTGAACAAAGGTGTGCTCATACCCCACACTAAGTCCGGGTACCCACCATTTGTCCATATAAGGATGATCTCCATCAGTAACATGAATGGATCGCCATCCTCGCTCCATGGATTCATCCCTATGATCAAAATACTCTAACCTGTTTAAATCGTGCAGATCCCATCGTATAGAGGCATGCTCCCCGTTTATCTCGAACGTTTTCGCAGCTTTGTGTCCACGGGCATAACGAGTAGATTCGAATACTCCTAAGGACCCATTGTCAAAATGACAATGAAAGATACACGCGTCGTCTATACCTACTTTTTGAACTTCTCCGGTCCCAGAATGCATACGTTCTTTGATAAAAGTTTCCGTTACTGCAGAAACATCCTTAATTCCCCCATTTAACCACATGGCTGTATCTATACAATGTGCCAATAAATCTCCAGTCACTCCAGATCCAGCAGCGTCATTATCCAATCGCCACGTACCTTCTCCCCCCTGGGGTAAATCTGGACTTATGGTCCAATCCTGCAAGAAATTGGCGCGATAATGGAATATCTTCCCCAATTTTCCCGCATCTATCAGTTTTTTGGCAAGGGTAACTGCAGGAACCCTACGATAGTTGTACCAAACGGTGTTCTTAACACCTGCTTTTTCTACGGCATCTACCATGGGCTGAGCCTCTGCTACTGTTCTGGCCAAAGGTTTTTCACACAACACCATCTTCCCAGCTTCTGCCGCGGCAATGGCGATCTCTGCATGCATGTTATTAGGGGTACAGATATCGATAGCGTCAATATCGTCCCTAGCAATTAATTTGCGCCAATCGGTTTCAATGGATTCGTACCCCCACTGGTCTGCAAAGGCCTGCAGGCGTTCTTTATTACGCGCGCACACCGCTTTCAACACCGGTTGAAATTTTAACTCTGGGAAAAAATTAGCCAATCTATTGTAGGCGTTAGAATGGGTACGCCCCATAAATCCGTAACCTACCATTCCTATTCTGATACTTTTCTTTTCTGACATTTTAATGTTTTAATTAGTTGTGAGTGATTTAATTGTACGAGTACAGGTAAATAGGGCGTCCTAATTATTCGGCTTCGTACCACCCGTGTTGTTGTCTTACCTTAATCATTGCTGCGAGGATATCATTCCACGTTTGTTGTTTCATCATTACCTCATTGGGGAACATACAGCCATCCCAACAAATATGTTTAAAATTTTTGGTCAGCACCCCATTCTCATCACGCAACCAATACCCAGCGTCGGCCACTATATCCAATTTACCATTGGGGTCCGTCGCCAAACAATGTCGCCCCGTTTTATCATGGGAACCGGCACCAAAGACCGTCCCATCATTTTGGGCAACATGAAAATCAATGGTCCACGGTCTTAAAGCCGCAGTAAGCGTTTTTAACCCCTCATTAAGGGCTTCCCTATCTTCCCATTTAAAGTCCTTTGGTAAAATCCGCTCATCGGGTTTATTGGCGCCAAGAAGATACAACAGGGTATGGGCCATATCGGCCTGAAATCCAATATTGGGCCTATCTACGGCCTCCAGGGTATTGATCATGGTTTTCCATCCATGCATTCCGCCCCAACAGATTTCCCCTTCTGCCGCTAAGGACTCCCCATAATCTGCAGCCACATCACAGGCCTCTCTAAAAGTTTGGGCAATTAATTTGGTGTTAGCGACTGGATCGGTCGCCCAGCTAGCGGGATCTACGGAAGAATCGATTCTGATTATCCCATGGGGCCTCACCCCTAAATCCCGTAGTTTTTTTCCTATGACACAGGCTTTTTTCACCTGAGTCACAAATTGATCGCGTTCTGCCTTGCTCCCCATGGCAGATCCACCGCCAGTGCCTGCCCATACTGGAGCCACAAGACTTCCTATTTCTAAGTTTCTTGCCCTAGCCTTGTCGGCCATCCTTTTAATTCCGTCATCGGTAGAATCGATGTCCATATGTGGTTCGGAAACAAAAAGATCAAATCCGTCAAACTTTACACCGTCGACTTCCGCATTGGCCGTGAGATCAATTAGGGTATCCAAAGATACTGGTGGTTCAGAATCTGGTCCTTTTCCAACTACCCCAGGCCATGAGGCGTTGTGAAGTTTAGGAAAGTTGTTTTCTTGCATAGTATTTGGTTTTTATAGTTTGGCATCCGCAAAACTCCAGTAATGGAGAAAAGCAGATAGTATTTTTAAACGATGAAAATCCGGCTAAATTCCTAAGAAAGACAAGCGGGTAATATCATTTTTCCGAGTCTAAATATATTGATTAATAATTGGCGTATCAATCAACTCCTACAAATCTAGAATACTATACAACATCAAATTTCCTTTATTTTACTAATTGTCGACACTTTTTTGTCTTAACTTAGGGGCATTTAAAAAGAAATAGGAAAAATTATGAGTACTCCGAACATTGAAAAGGCATTGACCAATAAGCAAACTTTTATTTTCAAAGACTTGGTAGGCCCCTATTTCAATCCCAATTGGCATTTTCATCCCGAGTTTCAAATTTCCTTTATCGCCGAAGGGAAGGGCACCCGTTTTGTAGGGGACCATGTGCAGTCTTTTGAGGAGGGAGATCTAGTGATCACGGGTCCAAACCTTCCCCATTTATGGCGTAGTGATGACGATTATTTTGAAAAAGACAGCACCCTCACCACCCGAGGATTGGTAATTTATTTTGACAATGAGCTTTTAAGCGAGTCTCTTTTAAACAAGGAGGAGTTTTACAAGATCAATAAACTGGTTGAAAACTCGGTCAGAGGCATGGAGTTTTATGGCGAAACCAGACACAAGATCAATCAGCTAATGCCAAAATTAGCAAAAGAAAATGGCTTCGCTAGAATTATGAAGCTTTTGGAAATCATAGACATCCTTGCCAATTCTGAAGAGTACCACCTTTTGGCCAGTCCTGGTTACGTAAACGCCTTTAAAGGGGATGATGCCGAAAAAATGCAGATTGTGTACAACTATGTAATGAATAATTTTAAGGATAAGATATCCTTGGAAGAAATAGCCAGCCTCTTAAATATGACCACCACATCCTTTTGCAGGTATTTTAAACCACGGGCCAATAAGACCTTCACCCGATTTGTAAATGAAATACGGATAGGACATGCCCGAAAATTATTGCTGGAGGATAATTTGAATATTTCTCAAATTAGTTACGAATGCGGTTTTAACGCCTTATCCAATTTTAACAGACAGTTTAAGTCCATCGTTAAAATGAGCCCCCATGAGTTTAGAAAGTTATTTTTGAACATTAAGACCAGTATATCCTAGGAATTTAGTGATAAGCTAGCTTATGGCTTTTAGATTCATAATGCCAATTAATGTACACTAATCTTAGATTCTTCAGGCAATATAAAATCCGATGCCCTAACTACAGCCTCTCCTAAATTACCCCTTCTGGAGCAAGCATACATTATGCAATGATGAAAGGTAAGCATAGCACAAGCTTTCCATACCCGTTATAGGCCTAACATATCCCATTTCCTCTCAAAATCCCACCTTTAAGACAAAATAGTACTGTTCTTTAACAAGAAATAGGAAGCATGCAACTGCTTTATAATTTAGTTTTGTTGATGTTTAACCCTAGTATTTCCTTTATACACCTACATTATCGTAAATCTGGAAATAGGTTCTTGGAACGGACTATCCTTATTAATAAAAGGATACCTATCATAAAAAATTATGATTATTACAAAAAAGTGATTAATCTTATAGCATCAAATCAATAACCAAACTATAATTATAAAGTATTATCTCGATGGAAAAATCAACATCTATTTTACACCCTAATGCCAACCGACTATTTTGGGGGAGCTGCCTCGCCTTAATCACTACCGCATTCTCCTTTAGTATTAGAGCGGGAATTCTACCTCAACTAGGAGATCAACTCAGTTTAACCGCAGAAGAATTGGGCTTTATCAATTCCATGTGGTTTTTTGGCTTCCCTATTTCTATGGTTATAGGAGGTTTAATATATCATAAAGTAGGAGGAAAAGCCATTATGCAATTTGCTTTTTTCGCCCATACCATAGGTATAATTATGACTATTTATTCTGGTAGCTATACCGGCCTACTGATTTCTACCTTCCTAATTGGTTTAGGTAACGGTTGTACGGAAGCTGCTTGTAATCCTATGATTGCCGATGCTTATCAAGGAGTAAGAATGAGCAAGATGATGAACCGATTTCATATGTGGTTCCCGGGGGGAATTGCAATAGGAAGTATTATTTCTACCTTTATGACAGATGGGTTTTCTATTGGTGGAAGCTTAGTTGGCGGAGGTATGAGCTGGGAGAGCCAGATTTGGGTTATCCTTATACCCACATTGATATACGGCTATATTTTCTTGGGTCAAAAATGGCCAGAAGCCAAGGTAGAGGAAGCTGCTACCCTTAGCGGAAACCTAAAAGCCATGATTTCCCCACTCTTTATATTCATGATATTCTGTATGGCATTGACCGCCATTTCCGAATTTGGTCCTCAGCAATGGTCCAGCCTTATTCTAGAGAAAAGTGGTGCCAACCCAATGTTAATATTAGCATTAGTAACTGGTTTAATGGCTGTTGCCCGCTATTTTGGCGGAAGTGTTGTTAAACAGTTCGACCAAACCGGGGTACTGTTGGGATCAGCAGTGATCGCTACCATTGGTATATTCTTATTCAGCACACAAACAGGGGCCATGGCCTATGTGGCGGCCATATTTTTCGCCTTGGGAGTGGCTTATTTCTGGCCTAACATGATTGGCTTTGTAGCAGATAAGATTCCTAAAAGTGGTGCCTTAGGTATGTCTATTATCGGTGCGGTGGGAATGTTCTCTACCTCAATTTTCCAACCAATAATAGGAGGTTGGATAGATAAAGACAAGGCTGTTGCCGCAGCTGCGGGATTAACTGGGGATGAGTTGGAGTTGGTAGCCGGACAGGCAACTCTAAGAACCATGGTCTCATTTCCTGCCATTTTAATCATCCTTTTTGCCATCCTGTGGTTCTGGATAAGAAAACGAAACCAAACTACCACCGCGCAAGCCACTAGTGGGCAGCCCGCACCAGAATTGTAAACCAACCATTCTACATACATACCTCCTTTCCCCGATGCAGCGCCATCGGGGAAAATAGGCAGGTGGAAATTGACAGCTAAAAAACAGTTGTCTTACTGTATTTCCATTAGCTAAACTTTAAACAAAGCCAAAGGATTTTAAAAACTATAGATTATGAAAATTGGAATGAATATGTTGCTTTGGACCAATCATGTTACTGAGCAGCATTTCCCACTCGTGGAAAAAATAAAGGCTACAGGTTATGATGGCATAGAACTATTCCTAGGAGAAGGGGATGTTGGTCATTATTCTAAGCTAGGCACTTTTTTTAAGTCGCTAGATTTAGGGGTGACCGCTGTTGCAAGTTTAGCAGCTGAAGAAAACATTGCCAGCCCGGATGCCAACATAAGGGCAGCTGGCCTAGATAAACTAAAATGGTCCATAGACGTGGCCGCCGCATCCAATGTGGAGGTGGTTTGCGGGCCGTTTCATTCCTCTTTTGCATATTTTACCAGGCAACCCCCTACCCTATCCGAAAGGAAATGGAGTGTGGAAATGTTACAAAAAGCAGCTGAATATGCCGCTACTGCCAACATTATGCTGGCCCCTGAGGCGCTCAATAGATTTGAATGCTATTTATACAATACAATGGCCGATTTAAAGACCTTGGCCGAACAGGTAAATCATCCCAATTTAGGTGCAATGTACGATAGTCACCACGCTCATATTGAAGAAAAGAGTCAGGTAGACGCCATAAAAACCATCGCACCACACCTAAAGCACGTCCATATTAGTGAAAACGATCGTGGAACACCTGGCAGCGGCCAGGTTCACTGGGATGCCGTTTTTAGCACCCTAAAAGAAATAGAATATGACGGTTGGCTTACTATTGAGGCTTTTAGCACGGTGATACCGGAATTTGCGAATGCCATTAATGTTTGGCGGGATTTTTCCCCCTCGGTGCAAATCTATACTCAGGGGTTGGATTTTATAAAGAAGGGGATGCAAGGATCATAGGGCAAGCTACTACCCTAACTGTCTTATTTTAGAACATATCCTAATTTAATGGTTATGTTTAGATTGATAAATACACTATTTAAAATACGTTATGAAAAATTATTTTTATTTATTGCTTGCTCTTGTCATAGTATCCTGTAATGGTAAAAAAACAGCACAGGACAACGCCAATAAAACCGAGGATGATCCTGTGCAGTGGCTAACTTTTGATGGCACGGATGACAATGCAAAGCACATTGTATTCATTTCTGGGGATGAGGAATACCGATCTGAGGAGGCGTTAACGCAAATGGCAAAGATTTTAAGCACCCACCACGGATTTAAATCCACCGTTCTATTTGCGCAAGACCCAGGGAAACCAGGGATCATCAACGCCAATTACGGTCAGAACATCCCAGGATTAGAGGCTTTAAACACCGCAGACTTGATGGTTATCTTTACCCGGTTCCGTGCCCTACCAGACAATCAAATGCAGCATATAGACAACTACTTGAAAGAGGGCAAGCCGGTATTAGGGATCCGTACCGCCACCCACGCCTTTAATTTCGGTGCCGATTCCAACTCCAGCTTTAAACATTATGGCAATTACTACAATGGGGATAAAGAGGAATGGAAAGATGGTTTTGGCCGATTTATCTTAGGAGAAAACTGGGTAAACCACCACGGGCATCACAAACACCAGAGCACGAGGGGAATTATTGCGGAAGGAGCAAAATCCCATCCAATAAACAACGGTTTGGAAGACGGAGATGTTTGGGGTCCCACCGATGTTTATGGAGTTAGGCTTCCGCTCCCTGGGGATTCGCAGCCCATTATGCTAGGACAGGTAGTAAACCGAACAGGGGAATTTGATGAAAAGGATATTTTCTACGGGATGAAACCCACAGACGAAGAAGTTGCAACCACCAATGATAAGGGAGTGCAATTGAACAACCCTATGATGCCTATAGCCTGGACCAAGAGTTACCAGCTAGAAGACGGCCAAAAAGGCCGAGTATTTACGTCTACCATCGGGGCGGCAAACGACCTATTACTGGAAGGTACTCGAAGGTTATTAGTAAACGGAGTGTTTTGGGCCATGAATCTTCCTGTTCCCGCCAAAGCAGACGTTACCTTGGTGGGTGATTACACCCCCACTAATTATGAATTTAGAAAGGACGAATACTGGGATCAAAAGCAATTGAAAGTAACAGATCTTAAGTAAGTGCTATCTCTATTGAAGCTTCCTTTACCGTAGGCAGCAAATAAGTTCCAATTGGTAAAAAGTAGTCACCATTTACATTGAAAAAAGGGAATCTCTATGGCTTTAGAGGTTCCCTTTTTACCTGCCTTCCATTGCTTTTATGACGCTTCAGTAAGCTTCGCCAATGAGAAAGCCGCAACAGCCATCACTAAATCGCGCACCGCTACGTCCAAATACCCTCCGCCAATCAGTAAAGTGAAGGCAATGAGCACCAACCAACCAGATACCACTAAGGCACCTATATGGGTCTTTATCAGTACCAAGACACCTGCCGCGATCTCAATAATCCCAACAATCCCCATAAAGGTAGTTGCTTCAAACGGAATTAAATCCAACATCCAAGGGGTAAGGTAAGCGGTCCAATCCGTTAAAATATGTGTAAACTTATCCAAGCCGGCCACTATGGGTACCAATCCAAACGTATACTTTAGAAGGTTTACCTCCACTGGTGTATGTAGTTTCATCGTATTTTTATTTTTGTGTTTTGTATCTATTGGATGGTTCGATTGGCAAAAGGTTACAAAGCAATTGCGATATTATGCTATTCTTCCTAGCCTCTATTCCAATGCACTACCGCATCTACAGACCGAGATACGTTTCAAGGTAACTTATAGTACAACCAACTTAATAAAAATAGACCCACAACTGTTATATGGAGCATTTTAAACAGCTTTAAATTCTAAGGTAAGTTAACGGGTAAATCAAAATTTAATAAGAAGGGCTGCAGCTAGGGGCAAATGGCTTTAAATCTTTGCTTACCATAACTTTCCTATTATGAGGTATCTGGATAATTCCTAGTCGGTAATTTTTTTTATATTTGTCGTCGGAAAAATTAATAATCCATAAAAAGACAAAACTCCTATCTATCAATTACTTAGCTATTTCAAAAAACATCTTAGAAACCTGTGGGCACCATTAATGCCATAAGCTACCCCAAAAAAACCTAAGAGATCCCTTTAATTAAATATTCTCCTTTTTCATAGCGTTGCAAAAACCTAAGATTTTATCGACGAAAGGCTTATTTTACCGCCAAGTAAAATGATTTATGTATTTTAGCCTAAGTCCCCCAACTAATAATGTATGTCAAAAAACTACTCCTTAAAAGATCAATTAAACCAATTACTTCAATATACCCCTTCTGTTTTAAGCTGGATTACAGAAAAACAGCTAGCCGGTTTATGGTTTTTTAGGGCAGATGAAAAAAGTCGCTTTTGGGTAAGTCAATCTTTTTGGCAGGCCCTTCATTTTGATTATTCAGAAGCTGACTACGAAGCCGCCTTTATAAATAAACATCTGAATGCCAATACCACAGAGACCCTGGAAGCATTCATAAACTCGTTAAAAAAGGGAGATTTAGGAGATTCAGAATGGCAACTTACGGTGCAGGATGCCTCTAAAAACCAACAAAGCTTAGCGGTAGAAGCCTTCCCTATAGAGGATAGTCAACAAGGACTCTTTTACCTCTTACGGTTTATAAGACTGGAAAAGGATAATGAACTAGAGCAGCACGATTTAAACGCGCTTCTGGACATTTATGAACAAACCAACGAAATTGCCCAAATTGGAGGATGGGAAGTCGATACTCTAAAAAAGGAGGTGCTCTGGACTAAGGTTACCAAAGAAATTCACGAAGTAGATAGTGACTACATACCACAATTTGATGAGGCTATTCAATTTTTTAAAGAAGGATGGAGTAGAGATCTTATAATTGAATCATTTAATGATTGTGTTACTAACGGTACTCCATATGATATAGAATGCAAAATAATTACCGCTAAGGGGAGGGATATTTGGGTCCGGGCTTTTGGAAAACCAGAATTTAAACTAGGAAAATGTATTAGGGTCTACGGAGCTTTTCAGGATATTGACGAGAAAAAGAAGCGATCCATAGAACATAAGAAAACAAGGGAACGCTTCAAAATGATCTTTGAAAGGTCACCTTTGGGAATTATTCTGGTTACGAAGGAGAATAAACTTATTGATATCAATCCTGCAGGGATCAATATTTTCGGATTAGACCATCTCCCTAGGGAAGACGTGATGAAACTTACCTTTAAGGATGTTATCCATCCTGATCACCTGCAAAAGGCTGTAGATTATCGAAAGAAACTAATTGAAGGGGAAATCAGTAGTTATAAGTTGGAGGTGAAATGTTTTCACAACACAGGAAAGCTCATTTGGTGTACCATCAATACTACCATTCTTCCAGGGGCTAAAGATGGAGAAGAATTGATTATTACCCAACTTGAGGAGATAACCGAACAGAAGGAATTAGAACGATTGGCAAAAGAAAATGCCGATAAATTTATTCAGGCTTTTGATCACTCTCCTAACGGAATGGGAGTTATTGGGCTAGACCGTACTTGGATAATGTTCAATAACAACCTAGCAAACATGATAGGGTACTCTAAGGAAGAATTTGCTAGTTTACGGTTTAAAGATATTACCTACCCTGAGGATTATAAAAATGATAGTCATCTTCTAAACCAACTAATTAAAGGTGAAATTGACAACTACAGTATTGAGAAGAGGTATATCCATAAGGATGGGCATATTGTTTACTGTCATTTCCACGTAGCTGGCATGTATGATGAAGATGGAAAAGTAACCTCCTTAATTGGCCAGGTGGTAGATATGACGGAGACCATTTTGGGCCGAAAAGCATTACAACGGAGTTTATCCGACCTACAAGGCTTGCTAGATGCCACCACACAGATTTCCATCATAGAAACCGATTTAGATCTTACTATTAGGAAATTTAATAAGGGAGCTGAAAATTTACTAGGATACCGTGCCGAGGAGGTCATTGGAACTTCTAGGGCAGCCATCTTTCATTTAGAGGACGAAATTACGAATCAGGTAGCAGCCCTTTCAAAAAAATATGGTCAGCCCATACCTAGAGAGGCGGTTTTTAGCTATGAGGTTGGTCAAGGAAAAATAACTCCAAAGGAATGGACTTATGTTAGAAAAGACGGCAGTACCTTTCCCGTCCAATTAGTAGTTACCCCCGTACAAGATAATGAGGGGAACATCACTGGATACCTAGGGGTGGGAACAGATATCTCCAAGCTTAAGGCAATGGAAGAATCCCTTATCACCGCTAAGGAAAAAGCAGAAACGGCGAGTAGATCCAAGTCCGAATTCTTGGCGAATATGAGTCACGAAATTAGAACTCCATTAAACGGCATTATTGGTTTTACAGACCTGTTAATGAAAACAGCGCTTTCAGAGAGTCAGCAAAACTATATGAAAACCGTTCGCACCTCTGCGATCTCCTTACTAGATTTGATAAACGACGTTTTGGATTTCTCCAAAATTGAGGCAGAGAAACTGGAGTTAAATATTGAACGAACCGACCTAGTGGAGCTTTGTGGGGAAGCTATAGACCTTATTAAATTTCAGGCACACGACAAAGATCTAGAGGTTCTATTAAATATTTCCCCAAAAATAAAACGCTTTCTGTATGCAGATACGGTACGCTTAAAACAGATTCTCATTAATTTATTGGGGAATGCCGTTAAATTTACACATCAGGGAGAGATAGAGTTAAAGGTGAATGGGAGAAGCGATGCTCAAGGACAGGAAATGGTATACAGTTTTTCCATTCGCGATACTGGAATTGGCATTGCCCCTGAAAACATACATAAAATTTTCCATGCCTTTGACCAGGAAGACGCCTCCACCACCCGTAAGTTTGGTGGTTCTGGACTTGGACTAACAATTAGCAACCGCTTATTAGGAATTATGGGGAGTAAGCTTCAAGTAAAAAGCACCCCAGATGTGGGCAGTGTATTTTATTTTGACGTAGCATTTAAAACGGAATTGGAACAAAGTCCTAAACATGTCGATGTTACCCGAAGTGTTGGGAAAGTTTTAGTGGTGGATGACAATGCCAATAACCGCACCATCCTAAATGAAATGCTAGCCGTAGAACAAATCAATACCACCCTCCTATCTAATGGAATAGAAGCCATAAATACCTTGCAAAAGGGTGAGGCTTTTGATTTGGCCATTATCGATTACCATATGCCCTATTTAAATGGTCTTGA